>DATCYX010000039.1:0-3824 GCA_036526235.1 Anaerolineales bacterium
ATTCACGTTAGAATTATGCATGCCTCTACAATTGATCATGCGTCGCCTGGATGACCTTTGCATACGGCACGTCTGCCAGGGAGAGGCTGAATTGCACGGTTTTTTGGACCGACGATAGTCATCCCAGGCAGCCCTTGCCCGGTGTCCACCTCGACTTCGACGATCACCCCCTCTAACCCAATCACAGCGCAGGAATATACGCGGGCCAGCATGGCTTAAGTTAATGGGAAGAGAAGGGAAAAGTCAAACAAATTACCGACATTTTTCAGTATGAGGCTAGCGAGAGTTGGTATATACTTGTCTAAGGAGACCCTTCCATGTTCACAAACACCATTGACCCAGATAACCCCCTCACTCCCAGCGAGGTGGTGTTCTTAAACGGGGAGCAGTTTGCCAAGAAAGTCATGCTGGGGAATATGGACCTACTGCACTCCGATGAGAAGGTATCCCTCACCCAGCTTGGGCAGGCGATCCTGGCAACTGCTTTCCTGGCTTGCGAGGAGGCGGGCGCATTCCGCCTGGAGGTGCGGGAGCGTAAAGCCATGCTCGGCTTACGCAAGGTGCAGGAGCTATTCGCCGTCCCGTCTAGCCCCAGGGAGAATCTGCCCGAACACAGCCTGGAAGCCACCTTTTCTGACCTGGCAACCCGCCTGGCGCCCCAGGGTAATAGCGATATCTACACCATGGTCTATGCCTGGCTGCGCGAGGACGCCTCTTCCCCGTGGAACACCGCCATGGACCTGCTAAAAGCTGGAATGGCCAAGCGCGGCATGCTGGACGCAACGGAGGAGAAGAAGCTCAAGATCTTCACCGTCACCCGATACGCTCTGCCAGAGCGGACAGCCAAGCTGGTCAAAGGGCAATCTGTTGGACCGGTAAAGGCACTGCTGGATAATTGCGCACGTGCCCGACCTGAAGTTTGGAAAACACTCGAATCAGGGATTAAGAAGGCCATCAGCGCCCGCACCGAGTCGAGCGACAGCGATTTTGACTAAATTAAAATTCCTTGATCTTTCCTATATACTTGGGCGTATTCCATATATAATAGTAAAGATTTGCCTCGCCCCACATGCCTGGTACACAAGGGTAAATGCCCAGCATTGATTAAAAACCAGACTTTTAGCAGAGCAAGGAGGTGGTTGAAAAGCATATTATCCATCGATGAACTGTGGAAGGTAAATTCCCGCCCATCAAAGTCAGTCCATTCTAAATTTTTAGGAGGAGAATACTATGTTGAATAAACAACGCCTACTGACCTGGTTTTCGCTGCTGATCATCGCCAGCATGCTGCTGGCTGCCTGCGGCGGACCCGCCGCCCAGCCGCCCGCAGAAGAGCCACCTGCAGAACAACCACCTGCAGAAGAACCACCTGCAGAACAACCACCCGCAGAAGCGCCACCTACTGAAGCACCCCCTGAGCCACCTGCTGAGCGCAAAGTGGTGACCTTCATCTGGACGCAAGAGTTCGACACGCTCAACCCGCTGTACACCCAAATGTGGTTTGTCTCCGTGCTCTTTCCGGTCTATGCGTGCCAGGCCTGGTGGTTCGATGACCAGAACGCCCCCGTTCCAAACCTGGTAACTGAGATACCCTCGGGTGAGAACGGTGGGATATCCGAAGACGGCAGAACGATCACCCTGAAGCTGCGCGACGATATCGTGTGGTCAGACGGCACGCCGATCACCTCGGCGGACTTCAAGTTCACCTATGATATGGAACTTGCCGACTCGAACGCGGTGGCATCGCGCTCCCCATACGACCTGCTGGAGTCGCTCGAGACCCCCGATGAGCGCACTGTGGTTGCAACCTTCACGGAGCCATACGCGCCCTGGCTTTCAGGTCTCTTCAGCGGGTCGTCTGGCATCAGCATTATCCCGGCCCATATCCTTCAGCCAGTCTTCGATGCCGAGGGTACCATTGATACTGCTGAATGGAATTTATTCCCCAGTGTTGGATGTGGTCCGTTTGTTCTGGAAGAATGGGAATCGGGCAGCTTCGCCCGCTTCGTGGCTAATGAGAATTTCTGGCTGGGCCGCCCCAAGCTAGATGAGCTCTTCTTCCGCTTCGTGCCGGACGACGCCTCCATGATCGCCGCCCTGGTGGCAGGTGACGGCGATGTAGGCACGTTCTTCGCTTACGGCGACCTGCCCCAGCTCGAGGCAGCCGGTATCAAGATCCTCAACTCCTTCTCAGGCTACAACGAAGGCTGGTACTTCAATCTGCACCCAGAAAAGGGCAACCCGGCGCTCAAGGATGTGAAAGTGCGCCAGGCGATCGCCCTGGCCTTCAACCGTGAGAAGCTGGTGCAAGACCTGCTTCTCGGGCGCACCGGCGTCGCCGCCACGGATTGGGATAACTCCCCCTGGGTAGACCCGAGCATCGAGCCCTGGCCCTACGACCCCGAGCGCGCCAAGGCGCTGCTGGAAGAAGCCGGCTGGACGGATACAAATGGCGACGGCACGGTTGACAAAGACGGCGTCGAGCTGGTGCTGAAGTACGGCACCACCAACCGCGAGGTGCGCCAGGACACCCAGGCTATAGCCCAGCAGGACCTGGCGGCGGTGGGCATCGGCACCGACCTGCAGAGTTATGACGCGGATCTCTTCTTCTCCAGCTATGCGGAAGACGGCCCTTCGGCTAACTTCTCGCTGGACATCATCGAGTACTCCGATGTACCAGACTTCCCCGATCCCAACGCAAGTGTCTGGCGGTGCGCAGAAGTGCCCTCGGATGAGAGCCCTGCCGGGGTAAACACAAGCGGCCTGTGCGATGAAGAGTTGGAGGCGTTGTTCGTCCAGCAAGAAACCCAGGTCGACTTTGCAGAGCGCCAGCAGACTTTCTACCAGATCACCAAGTATATTTACGACAACGTGCTCTGGTTGGGTTTGTGGGAGGACCCGGACCTGTTCGGCTTCAGCGATCGCATGCTGAACGTCAAGATTTCCGGCGCCACCTCATTCTTCAACGTATTTGAGTGGGACATAGCCCAATAATCAATGTTCGGATTGGCGTGCAGGTGGCTAATGTCACCTGCACGCTGCCAAGAAGGATTTACGCATGACCCGCTATATCATCCGCAGGTTGCTGCAAGCCTTCCCGCTGCTTTTCCTGATCAGCCTGGTGCTGTTCGTCCTGATGCAGAACATGGGCGACCCGCTGGCAACCATGGGCGGGCGCAAAGTGACACGCAGCGAGGACCGCATCCGCCTGGCACGCCAGCTCGGGCTGGATAAACCAGTAGCTGTCCAATACCTTTACTGGCTGGTCGGTAATGACTGGGCCAAGACCGATATGGACGGCGACGGGGTGGCGGAGACACCGGGCAAGCGCAAAGGCGTGCTGCGCGGTGATTGGGGCATCTCGCTGGTCAACCGGCAACCGGTCACCAAAGTGATCGCCCAGCGCCTCTCGAACACCTTGCTCTTGATGCTGACCGCCGAAGCATTGATCATCGTTTTCGCCTTGATCATCGGCATCTACTCGGCGTTAAACCAGTATTCAGCGCTGGATAACGCCATCACGACCACGACCTTCGTTTTTTACTCCATGCCGGTATTTTTCTTCGCCCTGCTGGCGATGTACATCTTCGCGGTCAACTTCAAAAGATGGGGGTTGCCCTACTTACCGACTGTGGGCATGTTCGAGCCGGCAGCCGGGCAGACTCCCTCCCAAGTGCTGTGGCACATGGTCCTGCCGGTGGCGACTCTTTCTTTCGGATTCATCGCTGGATACAGCCGCTACATCCGCAGCACCATGCTGGAGGCCATGGGGCAAGACTATGTGCGCACCGCTAAGGCCAAGGGGCTACCCCGACCAGAGATCA
>DATCYX010000040.1:0-3809 GCA_036526235.1 Anaerolineales bacterium
GGCGGGGGTGGTTTTCACCGTAAACGGCATACCCATGACCAATAATGTCACCGAATAGGTCATCGGTTGCATGAAGATGCGCAGCCGCACGGTGCGAGGTTACAAGTCCTGGCCGGGTATGTTGGCTGGATTGATGGCGGCTGGATCGGGGTTGGGTTGAGAGATTGAGTAACATCGGGCTATGCCTGTCTTCCTGTTCTCTTTGATTTTCCCCACCAATTTTGGGACAGCCCCAATGCCCTATCCCTATTCAATCGAGAAGAGAATGTCTGTATACTGATATTGGCAACTTTCTTGAGACAGCTTCGTTCACTGAATTGCTTAGTTCAACTCGGATTGATGTTGCGGTGTGTTGAACCGGTCTTCGGTATTGACTCTGACCACCACATCAAGCCTTAACGTTTGGGCGGTGATCATATCTTTCATGCCGTGACGGAACCTGAATTACTCCCTATCAAATGCAAGCATTGTGCTAAGAGCAATGTTTTCGATCTGTCCTACCCTTATCACGCGGGTTTTACAGACCAAGGTTCCCTTGCAACGGAGACTACCTTCCCGATGGAGAGCCAAACGCAACCTTAAGTGCGAGTTGCCCATTGATTGTCATAGAACCTTCACATCTTGAATCGGATATTTCCCGAACTTTTTAGCCGTCTTGAACAAAGTAACCACATTTTCAGGCGGGACATCTGCCTGCAGGTGATTGGAAGGTGCAAGAATGTAGCCGCCGCCAGGAGCTAATTGTGCAATGCGGCGTTTGGTTTCTGCGATGACATCCTCGCGGCTACCCGGCATGGCATGCGAGATGTCTATGCCGCCAAGAATAGAAATTTGATCCCCGAATTTCTCCTTGACTGCGACGAGGTCAGTAGCGGGGAGCGGTTCAAGTGGATGGATGACATCAATACCAAGGTTAATAATGTCCGGTAGAATATTGGTAATAGCGCCATCGCTGTGAAGCATAACTTTTATATCAGGGTCATGTTCCTTAACTGCCTTAACCAGGCGCTCAATACAGGGCATGATAAATTTTCGGAACATAACGGGTGACATGATGGTGCTGGTGTTTCCCGCATAATCGTCGCCGGGCAGTTCGATCATGTGAAAATACTGTCCGCTCGCCTGCATGGCAAGATTCAGCAGGTTTTCAATCACGGATGTGACTTTTTCGAGCAAGGTTTCGGCAAACTCTGGGTTACGTATCATATCCTTTAGAAAGTTTTCAGTGCCGCGCAAGTCACAAGCGGTCTGGAAGGGGCCGTGCGAAGCGACCATGCGCATGACCACGAAATAATCAGTCTGCTCGTTCAGCGTACGAGCGCGCTCGGCGACGCCAGCCATCCAACGATGATCGGACAGATCAGGCCAACGGACAAGACGCTCAATATCATCTATGCTGGTGGCTGCCCTGAGGATGCCATCACCAGAGTAATAATAAGGTAAAGCACGTTTCCAAACCTGTCCGTAGGAGTCATAGAAGGTATTTTCGTCTGAACCAGGGATGATGGGGCTGTTTGGCATCAAACCCGGCCAGCAGTAGCGGATGTCCGTGCCTAGTTTTTCCAGCAGGCGGTCGTCCATGTATGAGATGTTGTGTCCAGCGCGAAAGGGAGACACGGGTGCGCCCAGGTCGAGTAAATCGATCAGGCGTAAATAGAGATCGTCCACGATTCCATATGGGCCACCACCCAGAGCAAGTGGAACGGTATCAGGCTCCTCGTGTTTCAGAGCCGCGAGTACGCGTTGGCGAGAGGTCATTTTTGCAGAGGTCATCGTTGTATTCTCATTTCCTTCAAAATGTCAGGATAAAATAATTCTATCTTATTGCCCACAAAATTGACGTGTGAAAATTGTTACTATATAATTTCCTACAAGTGATGAAAAGGAGACAGCTATGCACAAAATCGCCATGCTAGGGACGGGTCTGATCGGCCGTTTTTATACGATGAGTTTACTTAATTTCCGTGGAAAAGATGAGATCAAGGTGGCTTGTGCAGCCAATGCAGCGCATGCGAAAAATTTTGCGGACGAATTTGGGATTCCACGTTGGACAGATGACATGGCCACAGCCATCCGGGATCCTGAAATTGATACCGTAATTATTGGCATTCCCAATTACCTGCACAAAAAAGCTGCCCTGTTGGCCGCCGAGGCTGGAAAGGCGGTATTGTGTACCAAACCTCTGGCGACCAGCGGGCCGGAAGCCCTGGAGATGCTCGAAGCAGTAGAGAACGCGGGCGTTTTTCATGGTTATCTGGAGGATCTGGTCTACACGCCCAAGACACTCAAGGCATTAGACGCAGCCCGGAAGGGTGCTTTTGGTAAGGTACTCTGGGCCCGTTCGCGCGAGACACATGGCGGCCCACACAGTGACTGGTTCTGGAACAAGGAGCTATCGGGTGGCGGCGCGATCGTGGACATGGGCTGTCACTGCATTGAGATAGCGCGCAACTTCATTGGCAAGGACAACCGCCCGCTCGAAGTGACCTGCTGGGCAGATACGCAAGTCCATCCTATTGACGCTGAAGACCACGCAGTGGGGCTGGTACGTTACGACAACGGTGCGATTGGCCAATTCGAGGTCAGCTGGACGTTCCGCGGCGGCATGGATCTGCGCGATGAAGTTTCAGGCACTGAGGGCACGGTATGGTTGAACCACTGGCTACGGACGGGTTTTGAGATGTTCACGAATGTAGGCCAGGGCGGTTACGTGGCCGAAAAGGCGGAAGGCGATACCGGCTGGTTGTTCCCTGTGGGGGATGAAGTTGGTGCTCTGGGATATGTGGCCATGTTCTTAGATATGTTCGATGCAATGGACACAGGCAGGGTTCCAATGGAGACTTTCTACGATGGGTATATTGTCAATGCGATCATTGATGCCTGCTACAAAGCTGCTGAAACCAAAAAATGGGAAGCGGTTGAGATCCTGGATTGGCGCGGCAGCGGTTTGGCAAGGGCGACTGATACAGTTCTCAAGGATTACGATGCAGAGCGTTACCTTATCAAAGAAGAGCGTATGCCAAATGGCAACTTGAAGGTTATCTTAAAGCACAAGAAGACTGGTGAAATTTCGCAAGTGATCAAAGAATAATACTGCTACTGGTAAAGTACCTGTCTTGCCCATCTTCCTTATGTAAGTCTGATAAAACGCTTTATGTTTTATCGCCTACTTTAATCTGAAAATAATCGAAGCTCTAATTATTAAATACAAACAAAGTGATTAGAATTCACAAAGTAATTGTACAATACATAATATTCTCACATATCGTGTAAGCGCAACCGACTTTCGCATATTCTGACCTGTTATGGCGTACAATAGTGCTAACTGAGCTAAGATACGACAAGGGAGGCGAAGCCTGATTACACTGGCATGATAGCCCTATTTACACGCTCTCCATTTTGAGGTCATCCAGAATTTTGGTAACTGGTTGAGATTACGCCAATAATCAGTATACACACAAGGAGGTAGTGATATTCAAAGAAGAGAAACTCACCCATCGTATAAAAATTTCAATAGAGAATACAAGAGGAGAACACATGTCTAAAAAATTGTTTACTATTTTGAGCGCCTTGCTTTTGGTAACTCTACTACTCGGCGCGTGCGGCCCCAAACCAACCGAGGCCCCTCAACAACCTGTAGCCACTGAGGAGCCTACGGCACCTGAAGTACCCGCAGCACCTGAAGAAACCGCAGCACCTGAAGAACCTATGGAAGAGGGCTTCACGATTGGCATCTCCAACCCATTCATCAGCAGCGAATACCGCACACAGATGATTGCCGAGCTGATCGAAGTCAACCAGGAATATAT
>DATCYX010000041.1:0-5278 GCA_036526235.1 Anaerolineales bacterium
TGCTAGCACTGGCACTGGCTGCCTGTGCCGGTGCAGCCGGACCGGAAGGACCTGCTGGACCCGAAGGTCCCGCTGGACCTCCTGGCCCTGCCGGTCCTCCCGGACCTGCTGGTCCCGCTGGAGCCGCTGGCGCAGCCGCAGAAATAGGCGAGTTGACCTGCACGCAGTGCCACAACGACACGACTTTGATCGTCTCCAAGCAAGCGCAGTTCCGCGAAGTTTCTGTTCACGGAACCGGAGAGGCCTTTGTGAGAGGTGAAAGCACCAACTGTGCCGGCTGTCACGGCAGCGAAGGCGCCAAAGCCCGCATCGATGCCGGGTTGCCTCCACATGACCCATCGGTGGAGGGCATTGTGAACGTCTCGCCGTATAACTGTCGCACCTGCCACCAGATCCACACCACCTACACCCGCGATGACTTTGCGCTGACCGGTAATGAGCAGCCGGCGCCAATGGAGATGACTGGTGGGACCTTTGATGGCGGCCAAGGCAACCTGTGCGCAAACTGCCACCAGATCCGCAACGAACTTCCCGTTGCGGCTGACGGGAACATTGACCTTGGTGAGAACACCCGATTCGGAACTCACTACGGTGTTGAAGCCCAGATGATGCTTGGCGTAGGTGGATTGGGTGTGACTGGAAATCCAAGCCCTCACTACTTGATGGTCGAAGATACATGTGTAGGCTGCCACATGGGAGATGAACGCAGCCACACCTACCTCCCCGAGGTGGAGCGTTGTCAGGCCTGCCATGCGGATGCTGAGGATTTCAACATGAATGGCGTGCAGACCGAGATCGAGGAAATGCTCGCTGAGGTTCATGACAAGTTGATTGCAAGCGGCATCATGAACGAGGAAGGCCGGTCGATCCCCGGAGTGTACCCTGAAGGAGTCGCATCGGCGATGTGGAATTACAAGCTCGTGGAGTATGATCAGAGTAAGGGCGTCCATAACTCGGCCTATGCCAAGGCTCTACTCGAAGCGGCACTAGCCGGCTTAGGGCAGTAAAATTCTGATCAAGCTGCTGTTCGAAAATTAACCTAATACGTCTGGGCGAGCTCCAAATCATGAGCTCGCCCAGTTGTTTTTTATGGAGACGGAATCAACGGAAAAATTTAGATAAAGCTTTGTGATCTTTTCGCTGAATAGTTGTCATTCTGTGACTGTTTAGAGATCAAGAGCGCCCGGGTTTTAACCTCGCATGAAGACGCTTCTAGTATGGTACTGCTCTATGTGAGATAGGCTGTATATTGAAAAGGAGTCGGGTAATTTGAGGGATAAGTATGAGGCGACTATTGAGTTTCATCCAGAGCTGAGGGAAGTCTTGAATGAGGCTTTTAAGCATTGCAAGACTGCAAAATCAGCTATTTGGTAGTCGCCTACCTACCCAGAATGGTGAAAATTTGATAAATCCTCGGAGTTGTACAAAGTGCGGTTTAGATTCACCGAGGCTATTCTACAGAGTTGATGTAAAAATTGATCTACAAGCACTTGAGCCAATCCACACACCCTCATAGATTGAGGCAAAATGCAAAACGTCGCATAATTTGCATTTTTCACGGGATAACTTTTTAGATGACTAAACAGTGATGTATCAGTTTTTACCTCGAGGTATACGATACATCATGGAAATTGGGTTATAAAGATGCCTTTCGAAGGGAAGCACCTTCTCAAGGCATCTAACTATTCGTGAACTTTTCTCGTGTGGCGTGGCTGGGAGTGAAACTACGGGGTGCTGGGTCTCCTCGGAACGGGCATGAAGCGGTATATGACGTTTTCTACGTCTGAGGAGGCGTATATCGCTCCATCTGATCCTACAGCGATGCCGCTGAATATAAAGGTAGGCGGAAATCCATCCAATATTACCCCTACATCCAGATCCTGGATAAGCGGTTCCTTCTCGCCGGTCTGTGGGTCAATACGGGTGATCTGGCTGCGGCCAGTCTCAACGACCAGCAGGCTACCATCAGTATAGGCGGCCATGCCCTCTGGTAAATTCAAGCCACCGGTGACCATACGCGGCGAGCTAAGCGGGAGGCCATCCTCGTAGAGCTGCCAAAGTATACCGGTGGCCCAGTCGCAGACGTAGAGATCATCCTGGATGGCAACTAATCCAGAGGGTATAACTACATAAGGTGCGCTGATCAGTGGAGCGTGATTGCTTGCCCAGTATACGCCACCCAAGGCCAGATCTGCAACGACAACATCGTCCATGAAGCTGATGGCGTTGAGCGGTACTGGGAAGCTGTAAGAGGCCACTTGCTGGTTCGTTTGTGGATCCCAAACCTGTACCATGCTCGATACCCAGGAGGAGAGCACCAAGTTCGAACCGGCAGTGGCTACGGTGAGCGGGGCGATAATGGAAGATAGAGGCGGTACCTGATATTCTGTGTGCAGTGATCGGCCGGTGAGGGCGTTGAACTGGCGCAAGGACCAAAGATCTGCGGTAAAGAGTCTATCGCCGCCACGCGGCTCTGGTAAGAGCGCCAATGAGCCAGCACTCATCTGTCCGCCTTTGCTGACCATACGAGGCTTACCGCTGGGCAGCATCTCCAGGATATACCCATCAGCAGCGTTCGAGATGTACAGGTGGCCTTGAGTATCAAATGCCAGGTTGTCTAACATGGGCGACAGCTCGGCGAACACATGCTTTTCGCCAGTTGCCACATCCACCTGGTAAAGCAGGCCAACCTGGTCGACGACGAACAGGTTGCCGTGTGAGTCGAACTTAGCGGCTGCAGGGACACCGAAGCCATCCGCCACGGTGGCAATGTCGCAGTCCTGCCACGGGGTATCGGTAGGCACAGGATCGCAGGAATCGACATCCAGGCTGATAATCTTCCCCTGGGTGTAGATTGGCCCATACAGGCGTCCATCCGGGCCGAAATCCATACCGTTCAGGAAGCCGAGTGGCATGGGATTGGCAGGAGTGGCGAGAATAATCGGTTTTGGCGAGTCAACAAACATAGGATCCAGCTCGTAAAGGCCATCGCCAAAGAAGTCCAGGGCTACAAACAGGCGCCCGTCTGCCGAAAAGGTGATGGGATTGACGCCCGGGGTTACCAACTGAGCACTGGAGACCCCATCTGGGGTCATGCGCCCGACCATGCCCTGGCTGAGGTCGGTCCAATAGAGTGTACCGTCTGGACCGAAAGCGAGGTCATCTGGCCCGAGAACGCCATCATCAGGACCATAGGACTGCAGTATTTTTCCGTTCTGGGGATCCATAACAATGATCCCAGCAGAGAAGACACTGGCGATATACAGGCGGTTCTGGGAGTCAAAATTGATGCCATTCGAGCCGCGCATGCCGATGCCTTCAACCAGTTTGTGGCGGACAAACCTCGGCGAGTCACCTGCGCCGGATGCAGCGGTGAGAGAGGCCGTGAGCAGGACAAACAGGCTGAGAATGCAGAGCCATTTCAAGGTGCGTTTCATGAGTTGCCTCCATTAAGTTTGGAAAGTAAGAATTTTCTATCGCAGGGTGTGATAGGCAGAAAATTGTCGCAAATCCCCTCCTTTGAAAAAACAAAACAACCGCCGAGGACCAACCGGCGGCAGGATGACGAATTACGATGGCTAAGTAGCTGGAATGAGGTCAGATTACCGCCCAGGTTGTGACTGTGATAGACGGTAGATTATTGATATTGTATAAAATATCACAGATAGAGTCAAGTTTTTCACGTTCTTGCACAACAAGCGGTCGATAAATTTCATAAATAAGTTGAGACAGAGGTGTGTGGATTCTCTCCCAGACTAACAAGACTTCCCAGAACCCACCGCTATCAATGTGGTATACATTCCAGCCAGGATTTGCAACCCCGAACCGTGCGGCTGTGAATCTGCGAGATTTTCGAATCTGGGAAAATCCTTTATGAGGCAGTCGCCTACCTACCCAAATGGTGTAAAATTGATATACTAGCACAAGATAACAAAATACACACCCTCTATATATGGGGGTCAATATGCAAAATGTCGCATAATATGTGCATTTTTCACAGGATATTCTATATAGATGACTAAACAACGGATTTTATTGGTAGACGACCATGAAGTCGTGCGTTTGGGGTTGAAATCCCTGCTCGATCGCCACCCAAATTTTGAAGTTGTTGCAGAGGCCAGCACAGCGCGTGAGGCTATCGAGCGGGTAGGTACTCACAACCCTGATGTTGTCGTGATGGATATTCGCCTGCCAGGTGGATCGGGGATAGAGGCGTGCGAAGAGATCGCGGAAAAGCACCCAAATACCAAGGTGATCATGCTAACTTCATACGCCGAAGATGAGATGCTTTTCTCGGCGATCCGCGCTGGTGCGTCTGGATATGTGCTCAAGCAGATCGGGGCCGAAGACCTGGTGCGCGCGATTGAGGCTGTAGGTCGCGGCGAAGCACTGCTCGATCCGGCAGTTACTCAGCGCATTTTTCAGGAAGTGCGCAAAGCGGCAAAAGAAGAAGAGGCTTCTGCTTTCTCCGCCCTTACTCAACAAGAGCGCCACGTTTTAATGCTGGTTTCAGAAGGGAAAACGAACCGCGAGATCGCCAAGGCGCTGTTCCTGGGTGAGGGCACGGTTCGCAATTACGTCAGCAGCATATTATCCAAATTAGGGGTAAGCAACCGCGCTGAGGCTGCCGCTTACGCAGTGGAACACAATCTCAGAGATTACATTTAATCCCTGGCGAAATCCCTCTCAATAAAAAGTACAATCACGGGGTGCGCGTTGGGCAGAGTCCAGGAATGGAATCGCTGCTCTTCGTCCATGAATAGATGCGTACTCTCCCCAAACTCTGTATCTCCGCTCGAACCAGGCTAGGATAAGGCAATTCGACAGTATCCCTGATCGATTCACCGCTGCATATATATACCCCTGTGATGATCAGATTGCTGTTAACTTCTAAGGTATACACTTCTACCCCTTCCTCTTTTTTTAGGGTATATACGTCGCCCACTTTCCATTGGGCAGAAGTGATCTCGCTGAATACCTGGCGTAAATACTTGATCTCCTCAGTAATACTTAATCTACCCAGCCATTGATCACTCAAGCGGGTCGGATCGCCAGAGATCAAATACTCACTGGCACTTTGAAAGGCCGTTTCCAAACGCGCCTTCAACACATCTGGCGGCGTGAGCGGCGTCGGAGTCACTTCAACAATAACAGTTCGCGGAACCTCTACTGTCACCTCGACAGTTCTCACCACTTCAACGGTCTTAACGACCTCTACCGGTTTTTCTACAATCACAGTTACGGTTTTAATTACCTCAACAGTTGTCACAGGTTGGGG
>DATCYX010000042.1:0-2586 GCA_036526235.1 Anaerolineales bacterium
GATTTTCGACCACGCATGACCACCAGCACCCGCAACGTGTCCAGGGTCATATCGGTTACGCGCAAAATGAAGATCAGACCTGCACCTAACCAGGCCTGAGATGAAAGTAGAATTTCCATTAACTACGATCCTTTTTGTTTCTGAGTCGAGGGGGAGGATTGCATGCCCGGTAAGTACATGTCTTCCAGATATTCCTTCACCATACGGCGCATACTAAAAAGCGGTGCCAATGTGCGCACAGATTCCTTGACTCTTGCTATCCACTCGAACGGTAAGCCATCAGCCGTGCGTTCGTCATAATAGAGCGGGATAATTTCATCCTCCAGGATGTCATACAGGCTCTCGGCATCGATTTCATCCTGCTGGTCAAGGTTGTCATAGTCTCGGTCTTCGCCAATGGCCCAACCGTTTTTGCCGTTATAGCCTTCCCGCCACCAGCCATCCAGAACGGAAAAGTTCAATGCCCCGTTCAAGGCGGCTTTTTGCCCGGAGGTTCCAGAAGCTTCATTGGGACGACGCGGTGTATTCAGCCATATATCCACTCCTTGCACCAGGTAACGCGCCAGATTCATGTTGTACTCTTCTAAGAAGACCAGGCGCCCTCCAGCCTCTGGGCGCTTTACAGCGCGGTAAACATCCTGGATTAACATCTTGCCGCCTTCATGATCAGGGTGTGATTTGCCAGCAAAGATAATTTGAATCGGCTTGCCCGGACGGTTGAGCGATGTGAGCAAGCGGTCGATATCGCGCAAGATCAGGTTGGCGCGTTTATAGGGTGCAAAACGTCGTGCAAAACCTATGGTGAGCACATTCGGGTCGATCAATGCGCCGCCTGCCAGAATCTGGATCGGAGGAGCGCCTCCTTTCACCCACCGGTTGCGGGCGCAGTCGGTGATGTAATACGCCAGTTTGCGCTTTAAGTGCCTGCGCACCTCCCAAAGTTCATCATCGGGGATAGCGAGTATTTGATCCCACACGTCTGGATCATCAACGCGCTCTCGCCAATCCTGACCCAGGTGACGATCGAACAAATGCCCCATACGCCTGGCTAGCCAGGTGCCGGTATGGATGCCGTTGGTAATGTGGGTGATTGGGACATCATCTTCACGCCGCTGAGGCCATACAAAGTTCCACATCTTGCGCGCCACTCTACCGTGAAGTTCGGACACAGCGTTGCAACCCTGCGAAAAACGCAACGCCAGCATCGGCATGCTGAAGCTATCTCCCCAGGAAACTGAATGGCGAGCCAAATCGATGAACTGGTCGCGGCTAAGACCGAGTTCAGGCCAGATATGAGCGAAATATTTATCCGTTAACCACAGCGGGAACTCGTCATTTCCCGCCGGAACCGGTGTGTGCGTAGTGAACACGTTGGATGCGCGCACCATCTCCTTGGCTTTCTCAAAATCGTATCCCGAGTTGACCAATTCTCGCGTACGCTCCAGTATCAAGAAAGCAGAGTGCCCTTCGTTCATGTGCCATACGCTGGGGTTATAACCCAGCACTCTTAAAGCCCTCAAACCACCCATGCCGAGCAAAATCTCCTGAGAAATTCGCACTTCAGGGTCACTGCTGTACAGGCGAGCAGATAAAGCGCGGTCACCGGGCATATTTTCCGGCACGTTGGTATCTAGCAGGTACACCGGCACCCTACCCACACGAATTTCCCACACCCGGGCGATCACTTCGCGGTTGGGAAGCTCAACCGAAAGGGTTACTGGCATATCCTCAGCATCCAGAACAGCCTGGATAGGTAGCTCTTCCAATGCGTGCGGAGAATAGGAAGCCTCCTGCCAGCCATCCTCGGCGATTCTCTGGGTAAAGTAACCCTCGGAATAATACAAGCCTACCGCTACAAAGGGTAGGCCTAAATCGCTGGCTTCTTTGACGTGGTCACCAGATAGAACACCCAATCCACCTGCATAGATCGGAAAGATCTCATGCAGGCCAAACTCCATTGAAAAATAGGCGATAGGACGGTTGCGCAACTCCGGATAATGGCTGCTAAACCAGGTTTCGCCTGCCTGCATATACTCATCAAAGGCGCGAAAAATGCGATCGTAATATTCCAGGTAATGACGGTTGTTGGTAACCGCGTTTAATCTTGCCCGCTCCACTTGCCTGAGAAAGAGCACAGGATTATGGTTTAGCCGATCCCATAACTCTCTGTCTATTCCAGAATACAGACGCTGGGAATCGGGATTCCATGTCCACCATAGGTTATAAGCCAGATCACCCAAACGAGCGATGCGTCGAGGTAGGCTAAATTGGTTCGGAATTACAGTTCGAAATGATTCCATGAATTACGAAATGCTCCTTATATAGCTTGGATGTGCGAGCGAATAATATTACCACATCAAGGGGCACTCTCACACTCGAGGCGATTAAACATACTTGTGATTCCCGCGTTAAAATCGTTTGAGGGTGTAGAATTTGCAAGAATGCCCTCCCAGAAGCGACATATTCGAGGTGAGAGAAATCGGTTTACTTGACGTACATGAAGGGTTATTTCTATTGCGTCATCCCAACGTCCTGCCATAGCGTAACCTTCTATAAAAGGCAACCATTCTTGGGGGTTATTCGGAC
>DATCYX010000043.1:0-4043 GCA_036526235.1 Anaerolineales bacterium
GGGGCGCACGGCATGTCCAACGACCTGGCTGTGGTTTTGGAAGCGGCGGCGCTGATTGACGACCAGCCGGATATCGCCATCGTCCTCCTAGGTGCAGGCAAGGAAAAACCTGCTCTGATAACGATGGCTCAGGCAATGGGATTATCGAACTTGCATCTCTCCCTTTGGCACCGGCGGGAGGAAATGCAAGTTCGATAATCCCATTGCCTGAGCCATCGCTATCAGAGCAGGTTTTTCCTTGCCTGCACCCAAGAGGGCGATGGCGATATCCGGCTGGTCGTCAAGCAGCGCCGCCGCTTCCAAAACCACAGCCAGGTCGTTGGACATGCCGTGCGCCCCTGCGTACATCGCCAGGAATTTGCCCTGCAGGCCGTGCGCTGCACGAAATTCGCTCCCATCTAGCCGTGGGTCAAACATGGCTGTGTCGGAGCCATTTGGCACCAACGTTACCTGCCATGCCCCACGTGCCTGAACGTGATCGACGAAGCCTGGTGAGTTGACCACCACTAGGTTAGCACGGCGATACAAAAAGCGTTCCAGCCACTCGGAGGCACGGATCAAGACCTTATTGCGCAATACCCCTACAGCTACGGCAAAAGCAGGCCACAAATCGCGAACTTCAAACAGGAAAGGAACGCCCTTCAAGCGCGCTAGCGCCCAAGCAGTAGCCCCCTGAAATATGGGTGGTGACGTCCCCCACACCAAGTCCACGTCTCTCACACCAAAGCCTATCAAGAACGAAGAAAACATAAAGCTAAAAAAGCTAAACACGCGGTGGACGAAACTGCGATGCAGCGCCGGGTAGGTATAGGTGCGCAGTATGGCGATCCTCGGTTCGTCTTCTTGCCGCTCAACCCAAGGGATGTGTCCACTCCGCGCTTCGCCAGTCAGGTAGGAGACCGGGCTGGCAATCACGGTGAGCCGGTGCCCGCGAGTGACCAGGTAACGCGCCAGCTCGTGGTGGCGGGTACCGCCGGGTTCATCCAGCGCGGTAAAGGCCTGGTGGATTAACAGGATGTGCATAGCATATTTCTGATCGAAGGCTGGAAACCATTATCCCAGAATATCTGGGATTCGTTAGCACTTATAGAATAAATATTGTTACGCAGTCTCAAAAATCCAGCGAGAAACGATCGAGCAAGGAGGTGTCCCCACCGCGGCAATGGTCAAAGAGAGCGCCGGGATTTTCTGCCCATAGGTTGGGGATAGCCAGCCTTGGAAAGGCGCGACCGCTCCATCGCCAACCAGCAGCTCACCGGCGCGGACAAGCTGGATACCTGTTAGCTGTGTTCCTTCCTCTGGTTGCATCATGAGTAACACGCTTCCAAGGGATGACCCCAGGTAAATCGCAACGCTCGACTCTCCTCTCTCTACCATCTCCCATTCCCAATCTGGAAGCAACCAATGCAAGCTAAAGTTTGTGGGCTTTAGCTTAGAGCTTTCAACTTTTGGTTTTCCGCTCCTTACCAGCGAGTCCTCAACCATCCAGCGACCATCTTGATAGGCTGTCACAGCTCGCTGGTGTACCAATCCCAGCCGCCGATAGCCATTGTGGCTGGCGGTCATACGCTCCCAGGATCCATCCGGCGATTTCTCATAAGCGACTCCGTCCGCTTGAGCCCAATCCAGCCAGAGAAAACGACCACCTCGTGTCATCTGATCCTGCCCATCAACAGACAGCGTGTTATGGACACCCGTACGGCTCAGGGAATTATCCCATGGGGGCGGGGCGTTATAAAGGTAAGTACCAGCATCCTGTGCTAAGTTAATCCCGCGCCACCATAGGTCAAGGTGCAGTTGGTCGGCGTGACCCGGACGAGAGGTAAAGCGTGCTGCACGCAAGTAGGCCCATGATTCTTGTTGAGGGATACGCAATACAGGAGAGGACGAAAGCCGGACATCATCCCCTTTATTCCCTATCCCCTGTCCCACATCTCCTACCCAAAGACTCATCTCATCCCATAACCCAGCAGGATATGGTCGCTCACCGAGGAAAGCAGCTCCGGCGGCTTGCAGCACCGGGCGGAAATCATGGAAAGGGCAAACAGTGAGAGGTTGAATATAGGCGCCATCGTTCGGTCCTAAATTGGGGACGCGCCCGCTTTCACCATCAACCAGCTCCAGCAACCAGCGGGTGGCTGCTGACAGGCTTTGGCGCGTAGCAGCAGGGAAGGGTTGCCTTTGGGTTTCAGGAAGGGCATGCACCCACAGGGCAAGTTGCAGCATCAAACGATGGTAATTTGTGCTGTGCTGGATATAAGCGCCATCTTCAGCGATTTGCTTTTGCAAGCCCCTTTGTATCCAGCGCCAGCCCATCTTCTGCCAGCGCACTGCTTTAGGGTGGTTGGGGAGAGCCAGCCCAGCAGTGTACAAGCCAACCGCCTCGCTGAGTAAGTGGTTATTATTCTGCGCCTGGGCGTAAGTCATGCTGGGCGGTATGCGTCGGGCGTGGTCAGCGATTATCTGGTAGATGAGCACAGAGCGCGGGGTTGTGGTGTGGATAGAAGGAGAAAAAATCTGGTACGCAAAGACCAATGCGAGCAATCGCAAAGCGACCTCTTGAGCTGAGACCCAATGCGGACCCAAATAAGGCGGGTTGGCCTCCCAAAATGTCTCCGTAAATTTCCAAAAACCTTCGGCATATCGCTCATCCTGGCTGAGGTAGTAGGCACGCCCCAGAATATATGCCCAGCCGAAGCGCCCTGGCTCCCAGAGAAACTTTATATCTTGTGCATCTCCCAGCTCCCCTCTCCCGGGGTCATACCGAGTCCAGTGAAGCAAAGGGCCCGGTGGGCTCAAATTCAATGGCTGCGGCTCACCCCCAAACAATCGAACCTGCCCAGAAAGGATCTCGTCCGCCTCCTTTAGCAAGTCCGCCAAACCACTCTCACCCAAGGTCAGCATCACTTGCTCCCTTGCAGGCAGGCGGAATAATGGGCGAACACCGGACAAACCGCGCGGACGAGATTGATCACGGCGAGCACCCGCCGTTTTTAGAGCAGGATTGCGCGTCGCCCAGCGGATATAACCCGTTCGCAGCAGGATCTTGTACCAGGCATACTGCGACACCTGACCTAGACCCAGCTCCCGCAACGCTTTTATTGCAATTTCTAGCTTAGAAACCGACCTCATTCCTGAAATTTTACCAACCTGCGTTCATTGTTTCGCAAGGCCTCGACTGCGGCGAAGGTCGCCTGCGTCACCCCAATAATATGATCGTAAGGAATAGGGGGCGGGCCACCAGCGGAAATGGCGGCTATGAGGGCCTGCCACTCCCCGGCATGGCCTTTATCCTGCCGCAAGCGAGATCGATAGCTATCCCGTTTTCCATCCCGAACCATCTCAAGGGCGCGAAAATCGTCCAGCACAGCCACACGCCCTTCAGCGAACACTTCCACCCTCTCCTTGGGAAAAGCCTTGTCGCCGTTGGCCAGGTAAGTCAATGTCCCAACTGAGCCATCGGCAAAGGTAAAGGTTAGAACGACGTTATCCCCCTGGTAATGACCATTATCCGACATAGCTTGACCTACTACCGAAACTGGGGGCGCGCCGACTAGATAGGTGAGAAAGTCCACAAAATGGCAGCCCTCCCCAATGATACGCCCGCCTCCTTGGGCAGGATCTTGCACCCAATGCGTCGACGGGATGTACCCGGCATTGACACGGTAATGCGCGACCAATGGCTCGTGGCGGTCCGCAAGGAAGGCTTGCAGCTTCTTAGCCATTGGGGAAAAACGGCGGTTAAACCCTACCATGAGCAGGGGTACCACCTCATCCTGCTTTTCATTAATCCTCACGAGAGTTGCGGCGATATCTTCTAATTCCTCTCTGGTCAAAGCCAGCGGTTTTTCACAAAAGACGTTCTTTCCAGCATCTAGAGCCGAAATCACCTGTGAGGCGTGCAGGTGGTGGCGCGTCAGGATAGCCACCGTGTTGATCGAAGTATCGCTGAGCACGTCGCTCTCTTGGCTGGTAGCATATCGAAAACCATAGCGCCTGGCTGCCTGCGCCGCGCTGACACCAGATGCCGAGGCCACGCCCAG
>DATCYX010000044.1:0-10309 GCA_036526235.1 Anaerolineales bacterium
CATTCAATCTCCTTGATTTGAGGTGTTTCTATAGCTTAGGCAATTATAGGAAAGGTTCCAACTGCATAATCTCTAGATTTGAAAAATTTTGCCATGACCAGAACAATTTGTCAATTCAGTCATGGCGAATACTGATAAACAGGGTATTCCTCACCAGTACGCTTGAACCCCGCCTTTTTATACAGAGCGAGCGAATTGAGGTTATCACTTTGCGTATTCACCGTAACATTATGTGCACCCCGGCGCTCAAATTGCACCAACAAATCGTCCAAGATGGCATAGCCAATGCCTTGTCCTTGATACCCAGGCAATACTCCCAGGCGGGCCAGATGACCTCCTACGGGGGTCGCGGTGCTTATCTGGTAGCCAATGATCTCTCCGTCATTATCCAAGACGGTGGCAACCGCAGCCTGGCGAAACGCCACTTCTAAACTGGAATAAGAATTCTGCCATATTAGGCCAAATGCAGCCTTATCCAATTCCTCTACGGCATTGATGTCTCTTAGCTCCATTGTGCGGATGAACCCAGGGAGAGCTCTTGATGCTGGAGGTCTTGGAGCCCGTCTCCAGCTCAACACAATAACGTTGTGTGAGCGCACAAATTCGCTTTTTTCGAGCAATTTTCTGAACCAATTTTGCAGAGGGATAGCGGCAACTAACGCCGTATCACCCAGGTTACATATTTGGTCACAGGCTGCGTTCCATAGCTCCTCCCACGCCAGATTGACCGAGATTTCCGATGATGTCGCGAATAAACGAATCCAGGCCACAGAGGGAGGATCTGGTGGGCAGGCCAGTGCCGCGAGGATCTCATCATTGTGTTCTGCGACCAGATAAGGGTTATAGCCGACCCAATCCAGCGGTGCTCGCCAGTCCAAATGCCGGTGAACAAGCGCCTCAAAATGGATCAGGTTCGCCAATCGCTGGAGATCCTTATCTGATACAGGCCGAACAGTAAGCTGCAGGAGATTAGCGATCATGAACGCCGTCTTTATCGATGACTATTATATATGCTTTGAAAGCTGGAATGAAGCGATTACAAGAAGCGGGATAACGTTTAGTCTGATGACTTTCCCAGAAATTTAAATGGGACATTCAATAACCGCTTCAGGAGACGTTGCTGGGGCTTTGGGTGTTCGATCCCATCCAGCCCAGCTTGCATCGTAGACAATGCCTCGATATGGCGACCCGAGCGTAATTGTAATGCTGAGAGTGACTTCATTACATAAGCCCGCAAGTCTTTCTCCCCAATTGATCCGAGCAATTCAGCAGACTGGAGGTAGGCTTTAGTCGCTTCCTCTAGGCGATTCATTGCCTCAAGAGCTGCCGCCAAGTTACCCAGCGCCATCCCCTGCCGGCGTAAATCGCCAGCGGTCGCAAAGATTGCTGGCGTCCCTTCCACTGCAACGAGGGCAGCTTGAGCTTCGCCAGCTTGCAAATAGGCAACACTGCTATTATTGCGCATCTCAGCAGCATTTAGCTCGTCTCCGCTAACACTGTAGCTATCTCCTGCAGCATCAAATGCACGTGCAGCTGCAATGAAATCCCCCTGTTGATAGGCGGATTTTCCTTGACTGATTAGCTGGTTGACAGAAATCTGCTCATTCATACTGTCCCTCATAATGTAATCTCCAAGATCCCCTCTCCTAAAGCTCGCAGTTTATCGACCGACATCTCACTCAGACGCTGTGCCAACTCCAGATATGGACGATTGATCGGCTTAGCCACAAATGTTTGTATCTCATCTGGAAGTTGAAGGAAGTCTTGGACGGCTTGCTGTTGCCCAATCCAAACCCCAACTGGCCCTTGTTTATCAAAAAATTCTTCGATTGGGCGATTTAATCTTGCACAAAACGCTTCGAGTGTCGGTAAAGGCAGCTCGGCTTCACCATTCTCGCAGGCTTCAAGTTGATCAGGGGCAATGCCGACTTCCTGTGACAATTCTTCCAGCGAGATATCGCCCTGAGTTCGCGCTTGACGCACCAGCGCGCCAATCATGCGCTGGCGTACGCGCAGCAGTTGTTTGACATCAAAATCCAGTGCGGGGCTTGCATCTTCCGATCTCGCTTTGCTACCCCAAAAGTGATCCAGAGGTATACCCAGATACAATGCGAGCACCTCGAGCTTGGGAAGCGATAGAGATTTGTCCCCTAATTCATAGGCCTCAAATTCTTCTGGAGATACCTCAATCACTGCACAACACTCTTCGATACTCTTACGCGCTGCAAGACGGGCGTCGCGGATAAGTACACCGAGTTTCTTTGAACGAAGAGATATTGAAAGGGGATTTACCATTATATATTTGCCTTATCTGTCATTTAGTCTTGCATGGGGGGCATGGTATAGCCAAGCCCCGAGCGAGTGACAATGTGGATGGGATTCTTGGGATCATCCTCTAGCTTCTGGCGCAATCGAGAGATACTTACCCACAAGATCTCCTTGTCATCACGGTATTCCTGACCCCAAACATTGGTCAACAATTGCTCCGAGGTGAGAACCTGTCCAAGATTGTGCGCGAATTGTAACAGCAAGCGATATTCTGTAGCAGATAAGAACACCACGCGATCATTGCGGAATACCTCTGCACGGGCAAAATCAATTTTGAGATTGCCATGGTTGAAGATTGACTGTTGAAAACTACCACCGGAGACTTGAGCCCGGCGGAGCACCGCGCGCACTCTTGCCAGCAACTCGGTGGCTGAGAAGGGTTTGACAATGTAATCGTCTGCTCCCAAATCCAATCCACGCACGCGCGCGCCCTCTTCTCCTCGAGCAGTGACGACAATGATGGGAACGTTAGAGAATTCCCGGATACGTTCTGTCGCGCCAAATCCATCCAGAACGGGCATCATGATATCTAATAGGACCAGGTCTGGCTGGTGGGAAGCCACCTTTTCCACTGCCTCTTGTCCATTCATCGCCTTGATCACCGTGAAACCATCCGATGCCAGGTTAGCTTCGATCAGACGCAAATAGCGTGGTTCATCGTCAACGACCAGGATTTTTGTACTCATCAGTTACTCTCCCGCAGTGAAATTTGTTCTTCGGTTTGAACACGATCTATGGGTAAATATATATCAAAGGCTGTTCCATCACCAGGCTTCGATTCCACGCTGATATTTCCGCCGTGGGAGCGAATTATTTGCCGACAAATGAACAGCCCCAGTCCCGTGCCGCGCACCGTGGTATTGTTACTGGGTACACGATAGAACCTCTTGAAAATATTTGGTAAATGCTCAGGATCAATTCCTGGGCCATCATCTTTGACGCGAATATGGGCCAGCTCATTAACTCGATCGAGCGTAATCGAGATAGCCGCACCTGGGGCGTACTTATTGGCGTTACTCAGCAAGTTATCGAAAACTTGAGCCAGCCGTGCTGGATCAACCTGGATGATCAGATCTGGGGAATATAATTCGAGATTGATTTTCTGCTTCTCATCCCTAGACTTTGCTCGGAAACTAAGATCTTTGAGAAAGGTATCCATGCGGACGGGCTGGAAGCTCATGCGGAGCGCGCCGGCTTGTAGCCTGGATGAATCCATCAGGTTATCGATCAGTTCTCGCAGGCGATCCGCTTCTTCATCAATGATGCTCAAGAATTCACGCCGCGTTGCATCATCCCAGACCGCGTCTTCACGCAACAGCGTGGTGGCGTAACCCTTAATGAAACCTAATGGTGTAAGCAATTCGTGAGATACCGTGGCTATGAAATCTTCCTGTAACCGGTCCAGACGGCGTTCTGCCTCCAGGCTGACCACTCGCTGCACAAGTTGACCGTGCTCTAACAACTGGGCGACGTGCATTGCGATAAACTCTGCCAGGCGTATCTGGTCAGGTTTATACGTTGGACCCCCAAAACGGATAAACACCAGGGCTCCTTTGATATCTTTGCCTGATCTGAGTGGTAAACCGAGTGAAAAACGCACTCCGGTACGATCTTCTTGATCCCCCGACTCCTCTTGGAGAATGATTACCTGAGCTTTTTGAATTGCCTCCAAGGCGGTAGCCTCGCCCCAAACCAGCTCGGCCTCTTGGGAGCGCCCCCGGCCAATGGCGCGAGCATATGCGGGCTCAAGCGTGTCGATGCTCCGCAAATTATAGAGCACCATGTTATCAAAAATAAATACGGAGCGCGTTAAACGAATAATTTCATCCAGGGCTGTATCCAAATCTACAGCCCCAGCTACAGCCCGGCTGATGGAGTATACCGCCTCTAGTTCTTCAGGGCGAAGTGCGGTTGGGTTACTGGTCTCGTCAACCATATCTGGTTTTACATTTGCATCGCAACTTCTGCGAGTGGCAACAAGAACTCAAATCGAGACCCCTTTTCTTCTTGTGATTGGACTTCGATTTGTGTGCCATGGGCCGTCAAAATTCTCTGAGATAATGCCAGCCCTAGGCCAGTTCCACTAAACTGACGGGTAGACGAACCATCCAATTGGTGAAATGGCTCGAAGATCTCTGGCATCCGATGGGCAGGAATGCCAATCCCCGTGTCTGTGACTGCTATTTTAACAAATTTATCGGACTGGTCTACCTCCAGTTTAACGCGACCACCTCTGGGAGTGAATTTACAAGCATTATCTAACAGGTGCCCAATTACCCAGGCTATTTTGTCATTGTCGCAGACCGCGAGCGGTAAACCTTCAGAGATATCTGTCTCCAAATTGATGCCAGCCAAATTAGCCTTTTGCTGCACTTGGTTTACCACATTCTCAACCATTTCGGCAATGTTCGCATGTGACAGGCTCAAGGTAAGCTGACCGCGCGATATGAGCGCAAATTGGATTAAATCTTCGATCAATCTCTCCAAACGTGCTTCAGCTTGCTGCATTACGCGCAAGGCATCAGCTTGGTCGACGGAAATCGGTCCCAACTCACCAGTAGCCATAACTCCGAGATATCCTTTGATATGAGTCAAGGGAGTTCGCAATTCGTGGGATACGTTGGCAATGAAATTAGCCTTCAACTGGTTGAGCTCCCCCAGCATTTCGAGCGCCCGCTCCAATTCGATTGTGCGCTCGCGCACGCGGGCTTCCAGCTCCTGATTGGAGCGTCTTAAGGCCACTTGCAAATTAAGAATCTGCTCAGTAATCGCCTGATCTAATTCCTCGGCTGTGATCAATTCTAACTCGCGCAGGGCTTGTCCCAATAATAGCGTCTTTCCAGAACGGGATTTCTTCTTTTGATAATCCAGGGCACGTTCTAGATTGGGACGTGTCAACTTCCCCTTTTCAACCAAATATTCACCGAGACGTGGCACCAGGATTTCCGGGGTTACCGCTAAGCTACCATCTATCCGGTGAGGCAGAATCTCGCGTTCGGCCAACACCGCGGCAATTGCCAGGACTACTCCACATTTTTCACAAGTACGCGAAGAAGATTCAGTCGGCTGACCGCACTGAGGACAGTGTATTTGTGAGCTCATCTGGGATATAATCATATCTCCGAATCTTCCAGGGCGCAAGTCAGAAGCATTTTCGCAGACCGACCTGTTAAGTGATTGTAAGGTGTGGCACCGCTGTTTTCAGGCATAATTGGAGCAGACAGCCGGGAAGCAATCAGGAGAATTTTTTCCTGATCCCGATTCGTTCATTTGAGGAGTAAAACCGTCTAGGTGAATAACGCTGCATTAACCAGAGTATTGGTGATCGACGATGATGCCGCCATGACAGAAATGTTGCGGTTAATCCTAGAGCCAAATGCATTTGATGTTAAAGTATCCCATTCGGGACGAGAAGCCATCGAATCAGCCAAGCACCTGAGCCCAGAGGTGATCATCTTGGATCTATCCCTGGAAGATATGGATGGGGGGGAAGTCTGCAAGCAGATACGCTCCTTTAGCCAGGCGCCTATCCTGGTACTTTCAGCAGTCAGCAGACCGGGGATGGTCGCCAAGGCACTGGATGAAGGCGCCGACGATTTTCTGCTCAAGCCCATGACCAGTAGCGTCTTGATCGCACATCTGAAAAGGCTGGTCTGGCGTGCTCGAGCTGAAGAAAATGCCAACCACCGAACTGACAAAAGCAGCCAGAAAGCACAACCCTCTACTGGAAGCACGTTGCACCGCAACTCGGAGCCTCGCAGGGGGAAAGACATTCGCGCCTTACATGCTGCCAAATATCCATCCCAGCCAAAAGATGATTCCACTCTAGCCCGAAATAAAGCCCAGAGAAGGATCTCGACAGATAAGCCTAAAAAGGTGTAGGGCATCCGTATTAGGGCGATTTCCCACCACTGAAGAGAGTGTTTGGGGTGACATATCTAACTGCCTTATTTTCGATTACAATTAGCGAAAATTTTCACGGAGGCAGTGACGTGCAAATCTGTTCTCAATGCAATGCCCAATCTCCAGATTCGGCTGCTTATTGCAGTAATTGTCAAGCAGATCTGAGTGAATTCTCTAAAATATCCGCGGCTTTGAAGAGACTGCGCGCCAATCCAAGGGTACTTAACCTGCGCCTGGTAGTCGCCGACACCTGCTGTCCTGCTTGTCAGCAGGTGGAGGGAACCTACGCCAAAGATCAAGTACCCAAGCTACCGGTCGAGGGTTGCTCACACTCGCTGGGTTGTCGTTGCTTCTACGAGCCGATGCTCTCTGAGATATACCCCTAATCGATACTGTGTTCAGCCAACCAGGAGCGAGCCAGACTTAGCGCACCATCACGATCGGTCACCTGACCTGTGGCTTGCGCTTCCTTTATCGCCTCTAATATTTGCCCGATATGCAAGCCGGGTTTGAGGCGAAGCTCATCTATTAGATCATGGCCACCTAACAGAGCAGGGGGAGAAATGTATTCTTGATAATGCTCCCACCAGGCTTCATACAACATGCGGACGGTATTGATGTGACGCGCCCACATATCCTGGTGCGGAGCTGGGCCATAGGTTGCCAGGGTGTCCGCAAGGGATAGCAGGCTGATTTCCACGCCGACATCACCCACATCTCTGAAGAAGCGGTAAATAGCTCGCCGGGATGGGGGGTCTTCTTCCTGTGCCAGCAGGATCGTCCTCCTGTGAAAGCGTACAATTATCTTTAGACGTGCAATCTCATCATTACTCAAATGGAGTGCCTCTCCCCGTTCTTCGACCATCTGAGCTCCCGCGATATCGTTGTCAATCATATCGCCCGCACTCTCGTCCACCTGGGGGATTTGAGACTGGGCTACCTCATGGAAAAGCGCTGCCAGAAAGAGCAAAGACCGCAGGGGACGCTCTGGCGTAATGGAGCTTTTCAGATGCTCCGCAAGTTGCTCTCGGTAACGCCCAAGACGCATAGATACCAAACCCATCGATAGGTTAGCGGCGGTATCAGGTTTGTATTTCATATCAAGAACATCGAGAAGGGTCGCCAGGTTTCGCACCACATCCAAAGTGTGTGTCCACACATTTGTATCTACAGGCGGTGCTAGCATTACGTTTTTCAGGCTCACCAACTCAGGTAGCACGTAGACCAGCGCGCCGAGCATTTCCAGTGCGCGCAGTGCCTTGGCTGGCTGCGGGCCATCAAGGATGCGGAACAACTCATCTCGTTTTCGTTCCGACGAGACTCGCTCCAACTCCCCCACGGATTGGCGCATTATTTTCAACGTCTCGGGCTGGATTTTCAGATTCAACTCGGCAGCCAAGCGTACACCGCGTAATATACGCACTGGATCGTCTAAAAAAGCCCGAGGAGAGCAGGCACGCAATTGGCGGGCAAGTAAATCCGCCGCACCGCCGAGCGGGTCTAGCAATTGCGTGGGGTGGCGCAAGTCAATAGCCATGGCATTAATGGTAAAATCCCGAGCGCGCAAATCGCTCTCTAAATCCTCTCCGCGAATTACAGCAAAATCCAAAAACTCCCGCGTCCCATCTGGGGCATACAGGATTACTCGCGCAGTCTGGCGCACCGCATCCAAGGGATAATAAGCGCCCCGTAAGGCATTCGCCACCGCGCGCCCTGCTTTCAGAGCGCCGGATGGTAAAACAAAGTCCAGGTCGTGGGTTGTGCGCATCAGGAGGGCATCCCGCACTGCGCCGCCAACCAGATATGCCGGCATATCAACGGGCATAAGGCTACGGATTGGCTCTAATCGCGCGGAGAATACTAATGGTTGCACTGTGGGTATGTAATCTATCTGGGGATTCTCTTTGCTACGGGCCGCTCTTGCCGCCCATAACGCTTGCTCGGGAGTACCTCCCTGCCCGATGATACGCTCACCCAAGCGGGCAACCCAACGACCCATATAGGGATCATGATTACCCGGAGGGGACTTCGGCTGGCGCGGCATTTTGATTACACAGGCGGATGGTAACGCTCAGGATTTACCGTGCCAATGAACGGCAAATTACGGTACAGCTCATCCAAATCTAACCCATAACCAAACACAAATTTATCCGGAATAACAAATCCACAATAATCGATTGGCACCTGGATTTCCCGGCGCTCGGCCTTGTTCAGCAATGTACAGACTCGCAAACTGCTCGGGTGGCGTGTTTTAAGAAACTCAAGTACTGTGGCGATGGTGTAGCCGCTATCTACAATGTCTTCCACCAACAGCACATCGCGTTCGATGATGTCTTCCTGCAAGTCGAGAGTTATGCGCACCTTCCCGGTAGATTGACGCGCCCCCACCCCGTATGATGAAATCGCCATAAAGTCGATTGTATTCGGAACGGTGAGGTGGCGTATCAGGTCAGATAAAAACATGACACCCCCGCGAAGAATGCAGATCAAGTGCGGCTGCTTCCCCTCGTAATCTTTACTGATTTGAGCCCCGAGCTCCGCAATGCGGTTCTGTAGTGCTTCCTCAGTGATTAATATCTCATCTAAAAATTCTTTATAGCCCTGCATAAGATGCCCATCATCCCAAGCTCAGTTCCTTGGAACATCATGATGCTCACGACATCGAGCTTCGTACAATTCCGAAGCACCAACAATCACCACCGGGTCATTATAGTGTGCAGGCTTGCCATTTACCAGACGTTGGGTGCGACTAGCCGCTTCACCGCACATCATACATATCGCGTGGAGTTTATCCACGTTCTCTGCCGCCGCCATAAGCAATGGCATTGGGCCAAAAGGCTCGCCTCTGAAATCCGTGTCTAATCCAGCAATGAGAACACGAATCCCCCGGTCTGCCAGGGATTGCACAATGGGGACAATATCACTATCAAAGAATTGCGCTTCATCGATGCCAACCACAGTGGTTTCTGGCTCGATTAATGATGGAATATCACCCGCATGCTGGATGGGCTGAGCAGCATACTCACTGCCTGCATGCGAGGTAACTTTTTCAACGGAATACCGGTCATCAATAACTGGCTTAAAGACCTGGACTCTTTGCCGGGCAATGGTTGCCCTGCGCAACCGACGAATCAACTCATCGGTTTTACCGCAAAACATGGAACCGGTAATCACCTCAATCGAGCCAGTATGATGTTTCATATTACCCCTCGGATGATTTGGATTATTACCAATGACATCTGGTGACGGATTCTACCACACCCAAAAGATGTTTGCTGAAAGGAGCTGGGGATTGAGTAGGGCAATCGCATTTGGGCGATTTCCCACCACTGAGGAGAGAAAATGGGGTGTTTTGGTGGGGGTATGCCCCCGCCAAAACACCCCAAACACTCTTTTTGCGGGATTGCGCCTGCCCCTCAGGGCATATGCAATTGCCCTGGGGGATTGAGCCATCTCACTGGCAAACCAGATATTTTGTGGATGCGCTCGGATTTGACGTGAAATAAACTGTTAAATGGTTGAAAAATAATTGTAATTAGAGTAATATAATCTTTAATCGTATATTTGTTTCTGTTTTGTCAAATAAGGCGCTACAATTTATGAACGAATCTCTAAAATTAATGTGTATCATGGCTCATCCTGATGATGAAACCCTAGGTGTGGGCAGCACCCTGGCAAAATACGCCGATGAAGGTATCGAGGTTTATCTGGTAACAGCCACGCGCGGCGAACGGGGTTGGTTTGGCACCAGAGAGGATTTTCCCGGTAAAGAAGCTCTGGGGCGAATCCGCGAAGCTGAACTACGTTGCGCTGCCCAAACGCTGGGCATAAAGCAGGTGGAATTTCTGGATTATATCGATGGAGATCTTGACAAGGCTGATCCAACAGAAGCCATTGGTAAGATCGTCGAAAGCATCCGTCGAGTTCGCCCTGACGTTGTAATTACCTTCCCACCCGATGGAGCTTACGGGCATCCCGACCATATCGCTATCTGCCAATTCACAACTGCTGCACTCGTCAGCGCGGCTGACCCTACCTACCCAGTAAAAAATCAAATCCAACCCCACCGCGTCTCCAA
>DATCYX010000045.1:0-13915 GCA_036526235.1 Anaerolineales bacterium
AGACAGAGTAGATTGAGAGCAATAGAGTAATAGAGAATGAGAACCTGTATAGGCCTTCATTTTAAGAAAAGGAAGGCATGTTGTCAATGTTGACAGGAAAAGCCATAAACAATCACACTTGACAAGAACAACACTATTAACTAAAATAATATTTAGTTATACCTAAAAATATCGTTGAATAATGATATTTCTTATTTTGGGACTTACGCAGTTGAATAGGGCCCCATCACCTCTCGAACTGCGTAACTTATGTATTTATTGATAGGAATGGTTATGGACGAAAAAATCAGCAGACGAAATTTCCTGCGGGTCGGTATATTGGGCTTGTTTGGAGCGGGCGGAGCCACCCTCTTAGGGCGCGGTGGCGTGCAGGATGCCGGAGCACCTCCTGCCCAAACCGATCATGTCGGGCACGATGCCATGCCGGGCGTGGTAGGCGAAGTGGATCACGCACGCAATGGTTTCAATCCCACGGATATTTTGACCGATTTCGATTATGGCGAGGTCTCCACGCTGCCCAGCGGGCAGACGCTGCGCGAGTATCGCATCACATCTTTGAACAAGGATATCGAGATCGTGCCGGGTATTGAATATCCCGCCTGGACATACAATGGGCGTATCCCTGGCCCTACCATCCGCTGCACCGAAGGCGACCGCATCCGCATCCACTTTAGCAACGGCAGCACCCACCCACATACCATGCACTTCCATGGCATCCATGCTGCGGAGATGGATGGTGTGCCCTCCAGTGGTCCAGGTGTGATCGAGCCAGGACAGACTTTCACCTACGAGTTCGACGCCGAGCCTTTTGGATTACACCTGTATCACTGCCATGCCTTTCCGCTGGCGCGGCACATTGCCAAGGGGTTGTACGGAGCTTTCATCATCGATCCTAAAGAAGGCCGACCGTCGGTGGATCGCGAGTTCGTCATGGTGATGAATGGCTTCGATGTGGACTTTGACGATGCCAACGATTTCTATGCCGTCAACGCCATCCCCTTCCATTATGACCAGCACCCCATCCAGATCCGTGTGGGTGAAAAAGTGCGGGTTTACTTAGTCAACATCCTGGAGTTCGATTTGATCAACTCCTTCCACCTGCACGCCAATTTTTTCAATTATTACCCGACCGGCACCAGCCTGACACCCAGCGAATTCACCGATACCATCATGCAGACCCAGGCTCAGCGCGGCATCCTGGAGTTCAGCTACAAATTTCCGGGCATGTACATGTTCCACGCTCATAACACTGAGTTCGCCGAGCTGGGCTGGACCGGGCATTTTGAGGTTTTACCATAGGTGATTTATCCGCTAATCTACGCTAATGGGCGCGAAGAACAACCATTGTTAGCCTTATTTGGGGCAGATTTGCGGACGATCGATTAGAGGTTTTTTTATGGCTGATCAACCAAGTATACAATCGAAAGCCAGGACGTTTAATTTGACCACCGTCCTGCTGCTAATCCTGCCATTGATCGCTCTGGGTGGGGTGATCGCCCTGTTCCTGAGCACGGGCGGCGGGTTGGGGCTTTCTTCTCCTGCTCCTGTGGAAGATTTGAACATCGAAAGGACAATCCTGACACCAGGCAGCATCGATCTGGTAGTGCGTAACGCCGGTCCGGAAGAAGTGACCATTGCCCAGGTAGTCATCAATGAGGCGGTGTGGCCCTTCAGTGTCACGCCCAACGCCGCCATCTCGCGCCTCTCGGAGGCCACGGTTCACCTGGATTACGAGTGGGTGCAGGGCGAGGCCTATGGCGTCACCCTGTTCACTGCCAACGCCATCGCCTTCGACGCCGAGATACCGGTGGCATTCACTACGCCACAACCTACCAGCCGCACATTCTGGAGCTTCACCCTGATTGGTCTGTACGTTGGCGTGATCCCGGTGTATCTGGGGCTGTTCTGGTTTCCGGCGCTTCGCCAGTTGGGCCGGCGATGGATGGTATTCCTGCTGGCGGTCACTGCCGGGCTGTTGGTATTCCTGGGCCTGGATACGCTGGCAGAAGCCCTGGAACTGGCGAATACTGTGCCCTCCCCACTACAAGGGATTGGATTGGTGGGCATGGGGGCGGTGGCGACCTTCTTCCTGCTGGATGCTATCTCCCGCCGCCAGTCAGCTTCTGGCAAGAGCGAGGCCTCCCAGCGCCTTTCTCTGGCTTATATGATCGCCACCGGCATCGGCCTGCACAATCTGGGTGAAGGGCTGGCAATTGGTGCGGCGTATAACGTCGGTGAGATCGCCCTGGGCGCCTTCCTGGTGGTTGGCTTCATCATCCAAAATATCACCGAGGGATTGGGCATCATCGCGCCGGTGCTTCGCGACAGACCCGGGGTCGGTTCGCTGGCCTTGATGGGGCTGGTCGGTGGCGCGCCGGCTGTCCTGGGAACCTGGATTGGCGGCTTCGCCCCAAACGCCTCCCTGGCGGTGCTTTTCCTGGCGGTGGGTACTGGCGCAGTGTTTGAGGTGGTCTACGAGATCGCCAAGCTGATTCAAAAAGATACAGCTAGCCAGCCCATGCCCATGACCGTCTTCTCGGGTGTGGTAGCAGGGATGTTGTTGCTCTGGGTGACCGGGTTGTTGATCAAGTGAAATATGAACACAGAGACTCCTTATCAATTATCTGCCATAGTCCTGTTGGGGACTGCCATGTCCATCTCCATATTCTTTCGCCGCCGGGCAGACCACTTAGGTGAAAAGATCTCCACAGACGGAGAAGGGGTGCTGATCCTCAACCTGCGGCGCATCTTCGGTCTAGCGCTGTGGCTTTCTGCGCTGGCTTATCTGCTCAGCCCGCATTGGATGGCCTGGGCTAGCTTGCCACTGTCTCCCAGGGTGCGCTGGAGCGGTGCGATGGTCATGGCGGTATGCGTGCCGCTTATATATTGGGTATTCTCCAGTCTGGGGAAAAACATCACCTCCACGGTCGCTATTCGCAAGGATCACGCATTGGTGATGCACGGCCCCTACCGCTGGGTGCGCCACCCGCTCTACACAGTAGGGTTTCTGGCCTTCGTCGGGTTTAGCCTGCTGGCAGCCAACTGGTTCATCTTTGCCATGCTGTTATTGGGCTATCCTGTGTTGATACTGCGCACCTTTACTGAGGAAGCAAACCTGGTGGCGAGGTTCGGCGACGAATATCGAGACTACATGCGTCGCACCGGGCGATTCTTGCCGAGGTGGTAGGAAATTGGCATATAATCAAAATGAAGTGGATCACCATTGCTGCCCGCATGTTGTTCCGTTTGGAAAGGATAACTAGCTGAGATGCGCCACAACCTGACCCAGGCTATCGAGGATTATCTCAAGGCTATCTACGAAATCACGCTTTCCGATGAGCGCGCTACTACCAACCAGATCGCAGAGCGCATGGGCGTGACTCCCGCCTCGGTGACGGGCATGCTCAAGCGCCTGGCAACCAACGACCCACCCTTGCTGGAGTACCGCAAACATCGCGGCGTGGAGCTCACCCCTGCCGGCGAGCGCGTTGCCCTGGAGATCATCCGCCATCACCGTCTATTAGAGCTCTTCTTGCACGAGCAATTGGGTTACTCTTGGGATCAGGTGCATGCCGAGGCCGACCGCCTGGAGCACGTCATCTCGGAGGATCTCGAAGAGCGTATTGCCCAAACCTTGGGAGACCCGCGCATCGACCCACATGGCGACCCCATCCCCAGCCGCGAATTACATCTCCCACTGGACACGCTGCTTCCGTTGGGAGAGCTGCGCCAGGGTCAGCGGGCTATTGTCCAGCGCGTGCGCAATGATGACCCTTCCTTGCTGCGCTACCTGGATTCCATAGGATTGACCCCGCAAGTGTATCTAACTGTGCTGGACTACTCCAGCTTCGACGGCAACCTGCACCTGCAGATTGCCGACCGGAAGTTGGTGCTCGGACCAGCCGTCACCCAGCGGGTGTATGTGGAGGTGGTATGAGCGCCCTCACGATTGTCGGATTGAGCCTGTTCTTCGCTTTTGTACTGGCGGCGATTTTCCACCCCCAGCTTGGGCTGCTGGCGCGCTGGCGGGTGAACAGTCCGGCGGGACAGAAGGAGCTGGTGGAAGATGCCCTGAAATTCCTGCTCAAACAGGAGCGCGAAGGGCGCTATGCCTCGCCAGAAGCGTTGGCGGGCACGTTGCGGCTCTATGGAAACGACCTGCTGCGCTTGATGACCCGCATGGAAACCCAGGGATTGCTGCTATCGGCAGATGGCGGGCTGCGCTTGACCCCAGACGGTGAGCGCTTGGCGCTGCATGTGGTGCGTGCCCACCGCCTTTTAGAGCGCTATCTGGCTGACGAGGCCCGCCTGCCTCTGGAGAAAGTTCACTCAGAAGCCGAGCGCCGCGAGCACGGTCTGACCCCCGAGCAGCTTGACGATCTGGCAGCCTCCTTGGGCTATCCAGACCTGGACCCGCACGGCGATCCAATACCTGACCAACAGGGCGAGATGGTCCCCGCAGCCGGCACGTCCCTGACCTCCTGGACTGCTGGCGTTCAGGGGCGCATTGCTCATCTGGAGGATGAGCCTCCCCTGGCTTACGACCAGATTCTGGCGGAGGGATTGCGCCTCGGGCAGGTGGTGCATATCTTAGAGACCACCCCTGCACGAATAGTGCTGAGCGACGGTGAGAACGAATACCGCCTTGCCCCAGCGGTGGCCGCCAACATTTACGTGAGCCCGCTTCCAGAGTCCCTTGAATCGCAATCTGGGGTGATGCCCCTCTCGGAGCTGCCCGATAAGATGGAAGCTGAAGTGGTGGCGCTGGACGAAGCCTGCCAGGGTTTTACCCGCCGGCGCTTGCTAGATCTGGGGATGACACCTGGAGTGCGCCTGGTTGCCGAGATGCGCAATTTCTTCGGCGACCCGCGTGCCTACCGGGTGCGCGGTACACTGATCGCTCTGCGCCGCGAGCAAGCAGCCAGCATATGGGTCAGGCCTGTTGAGCGGCAGGCTGCTGAAGGATAATTGAGCAGGGAGTCAAACTGCAATCTAAAAGATTAACATACGACATTATGTAATTAGGATGTATCTATGAGCGAACCTTGTGAGAACTGCCCTGCCAACGTGCATTTGGCTCAAATGGGCCTAAAGCTGGATAAATTCGACCGGGTGGTAGCCCTGGCGGGCAACCCCAATACCGGAAAATCGACCTTGTTTAACGCCTTGACCGGCTTGCGCCAGCATACCGGCAACTGGCCGGGCAAGACGGTGACCCGCGCCGAAGGCGGGTTTGAGTTTAATGGCGTGCGCTATAAGCTGGTGGATTTGCCTGGCACGTATTCGCTGCTATCCGCATCCCAAGATGAGGAAGTGGCGCGTGATTTTATCCTCTTTGGGCAGCCTGACTGCACTATTGTAGTTACCGACGCCACTGCCCTGGAGCGCAATCTGAACCTGGTGCTGCAAGTGCTGGAGATCACCGACCGGGTGGTGGTAGCTGTCAACTTGATGGACGAGGCTCAGCGCAAGGGTCTGGAAGTTGATGTGCGCAGCCTGGCGCGCGACCTGGGAGTGCCCGCCGTACCGGTGACAGCCCGTACCGGGGAGGGCATCCACGGACTGCTTAGCGCGGTGGAGGGATTGATCAGTGGTGAAATCCCCACCAAGCCGCGCCGCGTGGAGGGCACGCCCGAGTTCCAGCGTGCAGTCAACGAGCTGGTGCCGATGATAGAGAGTCTAGCGCCAGGTGTGCCCAATGCGCGCTGGCTGGCTATCCGCTTGCTGGATGGCGACACGCGCGTGCGCCAGGCCATACTCAACGGTGAGCTGGCTGAACTGGTCGCCCACCAACGCCAGGCAGACGTGAGCTTTAGCCGTAAGATCGCCCTGGAAGGGACGCAATAAAGTACCAAGTACCAAGTGTCAGGTACCACGTTTTGTGTGGACTGAGCGCTTGGAACTTGGAACATGGAACTTGGTACTTGGAATGGAGACCATGGAAACATCCCACCTTCAACCCTCCGAACTGCTCGCGCAGGCAGATACCTTGCGCCGCGGCCTGAGCGCTGGATTCCGTGATGAGACAGTGCGGTCGATTTACAGCGAGGCCGAGCGCATCGCCCGGCGCGCCGTGCACACCAAAGCGGACCAGCGCTGGGACTTTGACCAGCGCATCGACCGGCTGATTACCTCGCCTTACCTTGGCCTGCCCATCATGGGGCTGATCCTGGCGGTCGTATTCTGGCTGACCATTGTCGCCGCAAATGTCCCCTCCCAGCTCCTGGCGAATGCCTTATTCTGGATCGAGGAGCGCGCCAGCGCCCTGTTCGATGCCTGGGGCGTGCCCTGGTGGATCACCGGATTCATCTGGCACGGCATATACCGCGGGCTAGCCTGGGTGGTGAGCGTCATGCTGCCGCCCATGGCGATCTTCTTCCCCTTATTTACAATCTTCGAGGACCTGGGCTACCTGCCGCGCGTGGCATTTAATCTCGATTTTCTCTTCAAGAAAGCCGGTGCCCACGGCAAACAGGCCCTGACGATGACGATGGGCTTTGGCTGCAATGCAGCTGGGGTAATCGCTACGCGGGTGATCGATTCGCCCCGCGAGCGCCTGATCGCCATCCTGACCAATAACTTCGTGCCATGCAATGGGCGCTTTCCCACGCTGATCATGCTGGCGAACGTCTTTGTGGCGGCGGCTTTTCCGCCGGTTTTCGCCTCCCTGGCGGCGGCTGGCTCGGTGGTAGGCGTGGTGCTGATCGGCGTGTTCTTCACCCTGCTGGTCTCTTGGCTGCTCTCGCGCACGCTGCTGAAAGGCGAGGCTTCCGCCTTTACCCTGGAATTGCCGCCCTATCGACGACCCAATATCGGGCGCATCATGTACACTTCGCTCATTGACCGCACCATCTTCGTGCTCTGGCGGGCGATACAGACCGCTGCCCCGGCTGGCGCGGTGATCTGGATCTTGGGCAATGTATATGCAGGCGGCACGAGCCTGGCGCAGCACGTCGCCAGCTTCCTGAATCCGTTAGGTCTGCTTATCGGGCTGGATGGCGTGATCCTGCTGGCTTATGTCATCGCCATCCCAGCTAACGAGATTGTGGTGCCGACCATGATGATGGTATATATGGGCACTGGCATGATGACGGATATCCCTTCGCTGGAGGGATTGCGCTCCCTGCTGGTGGGAGGCCATGGCTGGACCCTTCTGACCGCCGTGAACTTGATGTTATTTGCATTGTTGCATAATCCCTGTGCCACCACCATTCTGACCATTTACAAAGAAACCCGCAGCCGAAAATGGGCGACTATCGGCGCACTGATGCCGCTGGGGCTAGCATTTCTGGTCACGTTTATCACCGCTAGCCTGGCGCGAATTTTTGGGTGGGTATAAAAAGTAGAGGTAAAATCGCGTATTGATCAAGGCGAGTTAGTAGAGATCGGGGCAGACGCGGTTTGCCCGTAAAGGAGGCATTTTGAAAGAGATCCTCGGAATCGATATTGGCGGTACCGGCATCAAGGGCGCTCCGGTCGATGTGGAAAATGGCAGCTTGCTGGCGCCGCGCTTTCGCTTGCTGACCCCCTCTCCATCCAAGCCAAAGCCGATGGCAGAGACGGTGGCGGAGATCGCTCGCCACTTCGCCTGGACCGGCCCGATTGGCTGTGGATTTCCTGCGTTGGTGCAGGCTGGGGTAGTGCGCAGCGCAGCCAACATCCACAAAAAATGGATCGGCGTGGATGCGCAGGCCCTGTTTGCTGACGTGACTGGCTGTCCGGTGATCGTCCTCAATGACGCTGACGCGGCCGGGTTGGCGGAGATGACCTTCGGTGCCGGGCGAGGGCGCAATGGTGTGGTGATGATCATTACCATTGGCACCGGGTTAGGGACCGCACTCTTCCTCGATGGACAGTTAGTCCCTAATACCGAGCTGGGGCACATTGAGATCGGAGGCCAAGACGCCGAGTTGCGCGCTTCGGATGCCGCTCGCCAGCGAGATAAGCTCTCCTGGAAACGCTGGGCCAAGCGCTTTAACAAGTACCTGAATACGCTCGAGCGCCTGTTTTCGCCAGACCTGTTCATTCTGGGTGGAGGGGCTAGCAAAAAGCACGAAAAGTTTATCCCCTTGCTCAGTGTGCGGGCCGAGATTCTGCCCGCCCAATTGCTCAACGAGGCTGGTATCATTGGGGCAGCGTTAGCCGCGCGCACTGTATAAAAACTTCAGAAAGCGGATTCCTGTAAAGCTTGGTATGACCGTAAGGTCGGGGTTTGAAGTGCCAGGCTCCATGAATCTGGGTAGCGACAGCAGAGATATTTTTATGGAAGACAGGATGTTCTTTATCTCCGCTACAACCACCGAGACCGGGGTTGAAGAGGCTGTCAGCTCCCTGTTTGAGCAGGTCATAAGCCAGGCGCGCCCTCACCTAGGAGACGATCCACAATCAGACTGGCCTCACCTGGTAATTGTGTTTGTGTCTGCTCATTTTATCCATGATGCCCGGCGGATTGTCGAAGAATTCCATGCCAGGCTGCACCCCCGGGTGCTGTTGGGCTGCACAGCAGACGGCGTGATCGGATGGGACCAGGAGATTGAGGAGGTACCGGCGATCACCCTCATCGCGGCGCATTTGCCCGGCGTGGAGGTTTCGCCCTTCCTCTTGCAGCCCTTGGATGCCGACCCGCCTGCGCTGGCTAGCTGGCACAAATTGCTCTGGGATTCGGATGAGTTCCAGCGCACCGTGGGTGCGCCGCAGGATACGCGGCTGTTCATCCTGCTGGGAGAGCCTTTTTCTACACCAATGGACGACTTATTGCAGGCCTTTAATGCGAACTTTAAGGGTATCCCGGTGGTTGGGGGGATGGCGAGTGGCGCACTGCGCCCGCATGGAAATGCCTTGTGGGTGAAGGATCACCTCACGACCGAGGGAGTTGTCGGAGTGGCGCTTGCTGGGGAGATAGATGTGGATATCATTGTTTCGCAGGGCTGCCGCCCCATTTGGCGACCGTTTCAGGTGGTCTCAGCCCACCGGAACGCGATCTTGAGCCTGGAAGGCCGCCCCCCTCTGGCGTGGATCCAGGAACTGATCCCTGAGCTTTCCGAAGAAGATCGCCTCCTGTTGCAGAATGGCCTGTTTGTAGGGCGCTTCATCAAGCCTACATCGGAGACAATAGGCCGGGGCGACTTTCTCGTTCGCGGTGTGATCGGTGTGGACCAGGAGAGCGGTGCCATCGCGATTGGCGATTCCATTATAGAAGGGGAGATGATACAGTTTCACTTGCGCGATGCCCTGACCGCCATGGAAGACCTGGAAATGATGCTCATCCCCCAAGGTTTCCGCCATCCTGCCAGTGGAGCGTTGCTGTTTTCATGCAATGGGCGCGGCACGCGCCTGTACGACCATCCGAACGGGGATATCTCCGTGATCCAAGCGACTCTGGAAGGTACGCCCCTGGCTGGATTCTTCTGCGCTGGAGAGATCGGCCCGCTCGGTGACGATAACTTTCTGCACGGGCACACTGCCAGCCTGGTGATTTTCCGCCCTATTGTGAAACAAGAGGGATAATTTCTAAACAACATGCAATCGTTTGGCTTTATAGAGCTTTTAGCTATTGCTCAGACAGTCGTATATTTGTTGGTTGCCGTCCTGGCTCTTTGGAGGCAGAAAGCCCAACCCCACCAGGCGCTTTATGCCTTGGTCTCTGTCCTATGGCTTGCGGCGCAACTGGCTTTGATTCAAGGCTGGTTGCCTTTCTTGCTGGATGATTTTACGGCCCGGTTGCCGCTGTATGGACTGCTGTTACTGGCGGTAACCCTTCTTTGGTTCGCACGAGCCTACCTGAGTGTCCAGGAAGGTAGCTGGGGGTGGCGATTAATCGGGCTAGCCTGGATCGCCACATTGCTCCTGGTGGATAGTAACCTGGTGGCAGTACCCGAGGAAATGTGGTTTCGGGGCGGGCTTATGCTGCCGCGCGACAACTTCATTGTGGGGGGCATCGTGCTGGGATGGTGCTTCTTCACTGGTGCAGCAACCTTGATGACCTTGTTAGTTTACCGGCGCACCCGACAACCACTGCAACGCAACCGTATACGCTATCTGGCAGCAGTTTTATTCCTGGTCTTTACGGGCGAGGCGGTTTTCCTGTTCGCTTACTGGTCTCTTGGAAGCCTGCTGCATCTCTCAGGTGTACTGGTGGGAGCCTATGCAACACTTAACGCGCGCTTGCCTTCATTTCGACGGGCTGTGCTGCGCAGCTTGAGCTACCTGATCACTAGCGGGCTGGCCTTGCTCTTTTACCTAGCGGCTCTGATGCTCTCGTATGCGACTCTCCGGGCTACAGGGGAGGCCAATCTTTGGCTGGTCGGCCTGGTGCTGGCTGCCGCCCTGGCAGTCTTCTTCACCCCTCTCCTTGGACAGGCGCAGAAATGGCTTGACCGCCTGGTCGCTGGGGTCAGTCACGACCCGGCGCTCATCCTGCGCCAGTACAGCCAGACCATCAGCAATATCCTTGACCTGGGGCTGCTCGCGAAGGTTGTGACGGAATTGATAGGTCAGGCGTTGGATATCCCGCGCAGCTACCTGTTTACGGTCAGCCATGAGAAGGATTCCGAGGGGCATAACAGTTATCGTCTGAGCGAGGTTATGGACGAAGATGGGGATGAGCCGAAAGATATCATCCTCGCTGAAGCGAGCACGCTGTGCGAATATTTGCATCACCAGCGCGGCCCACTCACCCAAAGCGAGATCGACTCCTCGCCACGCTTCGCCGAGATCACGCCCGATGAGCGCGGTTGGCTTTTGGATCTCCAGATGGAGCTCTTTGTCCCGATTCATTCCAAAGATGAATGGATCGGTTTGCTGGCCTTAGGGCCCAAAAATTCGGGTGAGCCCTTTTGGGATGATGATCAATCCTTGCTTGCCAGCTTGGCTGACCAGACGGCGGTGGCGCTGGAGAACGCTCGCCTGGTGGAAAGCCTGGTACGCTTGAACAACGATTTTCGCCGGGCGATTGCTGCCCTGGATCAGGCTAACCGCAACCTGGAGCGATTGGACCGCACCAAGACAGAATTTATCAGCGTGGCCTCTCACGAGCTGCGCACGCCTCTCACATTAATTAATGGTTATAGCCAGGTGTTGATGGAAGAGCCATCTCTGGCTGGAAATGCCAACTACGCCAAGATGATCTCTGGCATCCACAGCGGAGCGCAGCGTCTCCAGGAAGTTTTAGAGAGCATGCTGGATATGGCTAAAATCGACACCCGCGAGCTGCAGCTCAACCTGCAAACTGTTCATATGGGGGAATTAATCGAATCGTTGCGTGCGGAGTTCGATACGGCATTACAAGAACGCAACCAGAAGTTCGAGACGGTTGACCTGGCTTCACTGCCGTCTATCCAAGCCGATCGCGAGGCGTTGCGTAAGGTTTTTTATCATTTGCTGGTCAATGCTATTAAGTACACCCCCGATGGCGGTAAGATCGCAGTCAGCGGGCGCGCCGTTTTACCGTCAAAGGACACCTTAATCGAGAGCGGCGTGGAGATTATTGTCAGTGACACTGGAATTGGGATCGACCCCAGCCTGCACGATGTAATCTTTACCAAGTTTTACCAGACAAGCGATCTGGCTCTACACTCCAGCGGGAAAACTAAGTTCAAAGGCGCCGGGTCGGGGCTTGGATTGGCAATCGCCAAAGGTATTGTGGATGCCCATTTTGGGAGAATCTGGGTGGAAAGCGAAGGGTATGATGAAACTCGCTGTCCTGGAAGCCAGTTCCACGTTTTTTTGCCTTTGCGCCATCCGGAGAAGACTCGCCCGAAAGCGGCAATTTAATAACTCATTCGGGATTCAATTCGAGATCTTTGTTAAAAACAAACTGCGCCTGGGAGAAGGCCTGGCACCTAGCTCCGAAGCGCAGTTTTGAGTGAGGAGAATGCAACTACCATTATATACACATAGCTAAAAGAGTCATGAAGAGAAGATAAAAGTTTGGTTAGAAGATAGAAAAAGGGGGATTTGTCCAGTTTCTCAGAGCTGGAGATCAAGACAAAGCTTCAAGTATTTGATCTAAACTGATCGGGCCAGAACGCAGGATGCGCGGCTCCACCGCGGTACAGTCCACCACTGTTGAAGGGCTGCCGCCGGGCGTCTTGCCACCATCCAGGATGAGCGGGATGAGCCCGCCAAGCTGCGCCATCACCTGCAAGGCCGTCACGGAGTTTTCTCCACCGGATAGGTTGGCAGACGTAACCGCCAGCGGACCAGTCTGGCGCATGAGCGCCAGCGCGATGGGATGGTCTGGCATGCGCACGCCAATGGTCCGCTGAGAAGAGATCTCAGCCGGCAGCGTGGGCTGTTTTGGCAGCACCAGTGTGAGCGGGCCGGGCCAGAAGCGGTCTGCCAGTCGGCGAACGCTCTCGCTCACTTCGAGCGCTACCAGCGCCAGTTGTGCGATGTCGCTGAGCAGGATGGGGATGGCTTTCTCATCGCTGCGCCCTTTCACCACGTACAATTGCGCGATGGCCTGCGGCTTGCTCACCAATGCGCCTACGCCGTAGACCGTGTCAGTGGGGAATGCTACCAGACCCCCTTGCCCCAATATTTCAAGCGCCCGCCTGATAGAAACCGGGTCATCGGCGGGGAGGATAACGGTCTTTGTCATTTCGATTGGTTCAGCTCCCAGATAATCCGCAGACCGTCCAAGGTGAGCCAGGGAGCGATGATCTCGAGCACAGCGGTTTCGCGAGCGATGACCTCGGCCAGCCCGCCGGTGGCGATGACTTTCATTTCTCGCCCCAGCTCCTTGCGGAAGCGCGCCACCATGCCCTCCACCAGTGACACGTACCCGAAGAGCAAGCCGGATTGCATGGCGTGAGGAGTGTTGCGCCCGATGGCGGAAGGTGGTCGCTGCAGGTCGACGCGGGGTAGCTTGGCGGTGCGCATGACGAGCGCCTCGGCGGCAATACCGATGCCCGGGGCGATCGCCCCGCCCAGGTAGTCGCCGTCAGCACTGATGGCGTCGAAGGTGGTGGCGGTGCCAAAATCCACCACGCAAGCCGGGCCGCCATATAGTCGCTGCACGGCGACGGCATCCGCAATGCGATCGGCGCCCACCGCGCGCGGGTCCTCGTAGCGGATGCGCACCCCGGTCTTCACCCCGGCGTCCAGCACCAGTGGATCCAGCCCAACGTAGCGCTGGCAGGCCTCCACCATGCGCCCGGTGAGCGGAGGCACGACAGAAGCCAGGCAGGCACCGGTCAGCTCATTGGTCTGATGACCGACATGGGAGAGCAAACCTAAGAGCTGCACGCCGTATTCGTCGGGCATGCGCTCGTGATTTGTAGCCAGCCGCCAGCGCGGCCCGAGCGTCTCGCCCTTATAAAGACCCAATGTAATGTTGGTGTTGCCGATATCGATAGTCAGGAGCATGTTAATTCAGATTCCGAGAACAAAGAATAGATATTCGAGATTAGAGAATTGAGTAATAAAGGAAGCACCACTTCCTACCCTCGAATCTCGACATTGTCGATGAGGCGCGTCTTGCCCACGAAGACTGCCATGGAGAGTAAGGCGCGGGTTACAGATCCTTGCAGTTCGACGATCGCATCCGGGTGGGCACAGGAGACGTATTGCAAGCGAGCCAGCGGTTCAGCATTGACCATCTCTGTAATGCGGTCGCGCAGTTGCTGGGCGTCGCGCTCACCGGAAAGGAAGGCATCCCGCGCGGAAAACAAGGCGCGTGAAAGCACGGTTGCTGCCTTGCGCTCGGCGGGGTTAAGGTACACATTGCGGCTGGACATTGCCAAGCCATCCGGCTCGCGCACGATAGGGCAGACCACGACATCGATGGGAAAGTTTAGGTCGCGGGTCATCTGCCGGATGACCACGGCCTGCTGGGCATCTTTCTGCCCGAAGTAGGCCTTGTCCGGCTGAACGGCGGTAAAGAGCTTGGCGACAACGGTGGTCACACCGCGGA
>DATCYX010000046.1:0-2705 GCA_036526235.1 Anaerolineales bacterium
CACGCCCACGAGCAAATGGCTGGAGCTTGCGGGGGAACAGCAGAGAATATTCAGTGATATCTCTTAATTCAGGGTGAGGAAAACTCCCAAGCATATCGAACAGATGCAAATCCCAACCCAGACCATATAGCTGGCTGATCCAACGCGCGGTGTGGATACTAACTGCTCGAGCGACAAATAGGATACGCATAGAACCTCTTGCAACTCATCAATCAGCACATCCGCAGGCAACCTTCTTAATCGTGGCTCAGCGCGCAATCCAATGTGCCTGTACGTGGCAAGAGTAATTGGACACGCATTTCTTTGTAGGTCTTCTCAGGAGCGTAAAAACATAGCACTGGTTCCGAGACCCATTTCACCCAGGCATTGTTTTCTTCGCCGAAGGGGTCATATTCATTATCGTAGCTCATGAATAACGGCTCCGATACGATTAAGGCAAATCGTTTGTTGGCTAGATCGTTGTGGAAATCCTGGAAATAGACAGCATTACCAGCCATGGCCTGATCCATTAAATACTTCTTTTCATACTCTGGCAATAGGCGAATGTCTTTGATAACCTCGAAGGTTAGTAGCTGGCGTTGATCCAGGAATAAGATATCACCCTTGCCCTTATAACGCTCAATTTTTAGGCGCAGATTATCTAGCGATCTTTGGATGTCTTCCTGCGGTGGCAGTTTCAGCGTTCGGACGTTTGAAAAGTATGGCCAGGCAAGCATAAGAGAGGCTACAACCATAACCGCCTTCGCCCAATAAGGCCAACCTCGCATCAGCGAGGGGGAGCTCTCATCCTGCTGCATTTCATCATCCGATCTCCTTGGATTGTCAAAGCTTTCATAATCTTCCTGTGTGGTTGTCTGATCTAGGTACAACATGACAATGAGTGCCAGGGTGATGAAAAACATATCCAGGTTGTGCAGATTGCTGCCACCGCCGATCTTTACGCTGGCGAGCAAACCTGCGACTAGGGTAACGACCATTACACCGCCAATGGCTACCAGTTGCAGCTTACCCAACTTGAAACGGCGCGAAGACACTAGCCAGATTAATATCACTAGCAACGGCCCACAAGCTAAAGCCAATCCAGGTATGATTCCCAATGGATATGTGCTGTTTGGGAACAAGCGGTACCATAGTTTGGGTTGAGAGAGTGGGAAAGCAATATCTTTAGGTGAGAAAAACTGTGTCCAGTTCGCTAATATTCCCGGCAGACTACCGACAATGATGACCCAGACTATCTGTATGTAGCGCTTAAGGTGTGGTTGCCTGGGTTTTACTTCAGCCGCGCAGATCTGGCTTAGCGCCCCCCAGGCGCCTGCTGCCCCGAACCAGGTCCAGCGACTCAAACCTGCATAGAGGCTTGCCACACCGATTGCAATATAACGCTCTCGAGTTTTAGATCGATCAAATGCGACTAACAAGGAAGCTACCAGCAAGATAGGGGCATAGATTGGGCCCTGGCTCAAGAACAAACCAAGCCACAACGCCACGCCAAGGCGTACGCCCGGTTGCCTGGAGAGGCTTCGCGCCAGCAACCATCCCAGGAGAATAGGCGGTACAATCCACAAGGTAGCATTCCAGAAGCGGTGGAAGGAGATCGGCAAGCCAGGAATTAAGAACCAGATACCCCACAGCCCATATCTACCTGGTGCATAATAGGGTAGCGATAGGTTGCCATCGTATTGGTAAAGGCCTTTACCAAAGATAAGCGAGTAATCGTATAAACGGTTGCCTTCCGACCAGTGAAGAGAAAAGGGGTAATTCACCGCATATTGTAGATAATCGCCACTCAAAAGAGAGAACGCCCCTCCAAGAAGAGTTATCAGGAAGCGTCCGCCCCAACTTCTTGGTGCTTGGAAAGGCCAGAACTGAACTGCTACTACGATCAATGCTAGCAAGACCGCCATTCGTAAAGCTTTGTTTTCCATTAACCCACGGCTGACGTAGGTGTAGCTCAACGTGGCGATGCTCACCATCAGTGCCAAATAGAATAACCCACGGACTCGCCTATCCAGAACTTGCACCCAACGCGCCCCCTGTTCCAGTAATTTGTAGAGCCGATCGCCTCGCCTGAACACAACCAGCAATACCACCAGCGCACAGGTCTGGACGACCAGCAACCATCCGGCGATCAAGAGAGTACGCAGTCGGATGGTTAGGGGTGTCTCTAGCAGGCGTGTCACTGCATAGCTTAAATAGCCGGTATAGGCTAAAGCGATGCTAGTAGTGATCCAATCCCTCGGAAAGCGCCCGCTGTTCATACGAAAGCCAAATCTGCCACCACTTCTTGAATAATGCTCAGGTAATCCTGTGCTATAAGCTGTAGATCAAAGTGAGCGGCTAGTCGACGGCTCTGTAAACGGGCTTCCCGTAACGCTATTGGGTTTTCCAGCAAACTCCGCAGACCACTTCTCATTCCGGCAGCGTCATCAGGAAAGTAAAGGTAGCCGTTCTGATCTGGTTTAACAATCTCGACATAACCTCCGACCCGGCTGGCGACAATTGCCAAGCCCATCGCCAGTGCCTGGACACCCACCACGGGTAATCCCTCGGAAAGTGAGGGATGGAAGAGGATGTCGCTGCGGGCGAACCACCCGAGTACTTCATCCGGATGAACCCAACCCGGTATGGTGAAGCGGTTCTGCAACCCGTTTTCCCGAATCTGCCATTCCACTTCTTCGCGTAGGGGCCCATCTCCAAGCATTACA
>DATCYX010000047.1:0-3254 GCA_036526235.1 Anaerolineales bacterium
ATACCACGCCGATTTGAGGCTTAAGCAGGTGGCGATCTGTGACCACATCACAGCCCAGAACCCATGCTTGACCAGCAGTCGGCCTTAGCTGACCAGTCAGGATTTTGATCGTCGTGGTTTTCCCTGCACCGTTAGGGCCCAAGAATCCAAATATTTCACCTTGTTCAACGCTGAAGCTGATGTGATCTAATGCCCGCAAGTCATTAAAGTCGCGGGTTAGATTTTGAACTTCGATCGCTTTCATTCCAATACTCCCGTAATTGCTCTCCATGATGGTTATGTCTCGAACTTGCATTCGATAATTTTGCTTTATCCCAGTATATATAAATGAAGAGCCGGGCGCAACAAAATAGCGCCCAAAGGCGCATTTCGTCTAGTGAATGGTGTCTGGCAAAGGTTGATTGGAGCGGGATGTTAGCCCCCATTAGTAATCCAAAAGGTCTTTTAACTCACCCGCAGCCGACTTGCTGAGCGGGATTTCTGTGTTTTCTTTGTTGTTCAGGCGCAGGGTGAAGCTATTACGGGTATAGGGGATCACTTCTTTTACGTGCTGCAGGTTGACCAGGTAGCTGCGGTGGGCGCGGAAGAAACCGCTGCGCACCAGGCGCTGTTCTAGCTCGGATAGGGTGTATTGGGTCGGCAAACGCCCGTCAGGTGTTACGATAAAAGCCCGCCCCTCCGCAGCATCGGCATATAAGATGTCAGCCGGGTTGAATAGCACCACTTTTTCATCCAGGCGGACGGGGATTTTGAACGGCATATTCGCTTGTCGTTCTTCGTCTGGGTGGCGGCTCTCAACAATGCGTCCCTTGTTCAATAGATAAATTGAATCGCAGAATGATTCATAAGGTGATACATCGGTGGCGATCAAGAGCACCGCCCGCTCAAGGCTGGCTTGCTGGCGGATCATGTTGCTGAGCAATGAAATGGTAGCCTCATCGCACCTGGCGAAAGGTTCCTCTAGCAATAATACTTGTGGGCTGTGTAAGATGGCGCGCGCGAATGCCAGTCGCCGCAGCAAGCTGGTTGACATTTTTTCCAATTTGGTGCGGGAGTGATCGGCCAGGCCAACTTGGTCTAAAACCTCGGCTGCGCGCAGCTTGGGGAGTCCGTACAATTTACATTGGAATTCCAGGTTTGCCAGCGATGTGAGATTCTTATACACCGAGTCCTCGGCAAACAGCACACCAACCTGGCGGCTCAATTGGCTCTTTTCGTGAAACGGATCGATCCCAACCAGCCGGACGGTACCCATACTTGGGCGGGTCTGCCCCAAGAGCAGGTCAAGGAGTACGTCTTTCCCGCTGCCCGCCGGGCCGACCAGGGCAGCGATTTCGCTGCGATTTACAGCAAGATCGGGAATATCCAGTACGGTGTTCTCACCAATTATTTTTTGAAGTTCTTTAAGCTCGATCACGTTTTTTACTTCAGCGTTATTCAGTAGAGCTATATCAACGACATGGTCTCATTTATTTTAGCATCTTTCCTGTGGGATCACTTGGGTTGATCTATGCATTAAGCCAATCGCATTGGAGCGATTTCCCCCCAACCCCACGTTTTGCGGGATTGCACATGCCCGACGGGGCAAATACAATTGCCCTACTTTGCATTGCCGCATGCTGCATGTTATTTTGGTACAATTAAATGACAATAACTTGCGCAGTTGAAGCAAAGCAGTTCTGATTGCGCAATTTCTAAACGCAATATTTACGCAAAGGATCAAAAAGGATTGAACGATGGCTTCCAAAGATGATCGCAATCCCGGTATGTCGCTCGATCTGGATTGGGTGGCGGGCGCACACGTCAATCGCAGCGCAGTGGAGCGGCGTGTTGCTACCCTCCCGGCTCGGCGGTCGATCAAGAAAGACTGGCAAGCAGCCTGGCTGTTGCGCGGCATCACTTGCATCGATCTCACCACGCTCGCCGGAGATGACACCCCCGGCAGGGTGAATCGCCTGTGCGCCAAAGCCAGGCAACCGTTACGCCCTGACATGCTTGCGGCCTTGGCTGCCCAAGATCAGAACATCACGGTGGGGGCTGTGTGTGTGTATCCCAGTCGTATCAGGGATGCTGTTGAAGCGCTCAAAGGCACAAATATCCCCGTCGCTTCGGTGGCGACCGGCTTCCCTGCCGGTCAGACGCCGCTCCCTCAGCGCATCGCCGAGATCGAGCAAGCCATCGAGGCCGGCGCCAGGGAGATTGATGTGGTGATTACGCGCACACATGTCCTTACAGGGAACTGGGGGGCTCTTTACGATGAGCTCAGGCAGTTTCGTGCGACCTGTGGTAACGCTGCCCACATGAAAACGATCCTGGCTACCGGTGATCTGGGAACTTTGAAACAGATTTACCAGGCTAGCCTGGTGGCCATGATGGCGGGCTCGGATTTCATCAAGACCTCCACTGGAAAGGAGCGCGTCAACGCCACCCTCGAATTCGGCCTGGTAATGACACGCGCCATCCGCGAATATTGGGAACGCACCGGCTACAAGGTCGGCTTCAAGCCGGCAGGCGGCATCAGCAAAGCCAAGCAAACCCTGGCCTGGCAAGCGCTGATGAGAGAGGAACTTGGCATCGAATGGTTGATGCCCGACCTGTTCCGCATTGGCGCAAGCGATTTGCTTACTGACATTGAAAGACAGCTATATCACTACATCTCGGGGCACTACGCTGCACGCCACCACATGCCGATGGGATAGTTATAAGGGCTAACTGAAATGGAGCCAAACATGAACGTATTAGAAGTCTTCAAGACAATGGATTATGGCCCCGCTCCCGAATCGCCAGCCGCTATAAATGCCTGGCTAGAAGATCACGAGCGTAAGTTTGGGCTCTTCATCAACAATCAATGGGTCTTCCCTGATGGCAGCCAAACCTTCGCCAGCAATAACCCCGCCACCGGTGAAAAGCTGGCTGACACGGTGCAAGCCGGGCAGGAAGATGTGGATGCGGCGGTTGCTGCGGCTCGACAGGCGTTCAATACATGGAGCCAGACTCCTGGTTCAGTGAGAGCGCGCTACCTGTATGCTATCGCCCGCAACATTCAAAAACACCATCGTCTCCTGGCGGTGCTCGAATCAATGGACAACGGCAAACCCCTGCGCGAATCGCGTGATATCGATGTGCCTCTCCTTGCGCGTCACTTTTACTATCATGCGGGCTGGGCGCAGCTGATGGAAACCGAGCTGAGCGACTACAGGCCGGTTGGCGTGATTGGGCAGATCATCCCGTGGAATTTTCCCTTGCTTATGCTT
>DATCYX010000048.1:0-11182 GCA_036526235.1 Anaerolineales bacterium
AGGCTTTGAGGTAATTGATCACCTGCGCTTGGTGCTCAGGAACTAGAGTTGAAACCGCTTTTAACTCAACAATCACCTTGTCTTCGACCAGGATGTCGGCAAAGAACTGTCCAACCTCTTCGCCTCGGAATCCAACCGTCAATGGAACCTGAGCTTGCACTTTTAAACCTTTTTGCCTGATAGCTAACTCTAAGGCATTTTGATAAACTGACTCAAGGAATCCGGTTCCAAGCTCGTTGCTCACTTCAAAACACGCTTCAATGATTTTGGCAGTCAGTTCTTCGTGAACAAAGTGCATAGTATCAAATATCCTGTTTTTATCCTGGATATCCTGTGCATCCTGTTAGATTTCGCACTCCAAAACGTGCGTTACCACGGTGGAGGCTGGACCACCCAGGCTTTGCACCAGCGCCCGACGGGCGTTAATAATCTGGTTTGCTCCGGCCTCGCCCCGCAATTGCAGTACCGAATCTGCCGCCTGGTATACACCGGTCGCTCCGCCTGGATTGCCGCGTGCTTTTAGCCCCCCCATGGTAGCGATGGGCAGCGATCCAGTCCGATCGAGCGAGCCATCCTGGGCCAGCTTCCACCCCTCGCCACGCGCCGCGAAGCCGGCGGCTTCCAGAGAAAGGGCAGCGTAAATAGAATAGGCATCGAATAGCTCAAACAAATCGACCTGCAACGGCGTGATCTTAGCCTGGCGGCAGGCGCGCTCCACGGATACTCGGGCTGCTTGGAAGGTCAATAGGTCTGGCCGGTCGTGGAGCGCCAGCGTATCCGTCACCAGGCTCGATCCAGCTATCTTTACCAGCGGGTGAGGGAAGCCAGGTGGTAGCATTTCAGGCCGGGTTAACACCAGGGCGGCTGCGCCATCAGCATTGGGGGCTACATCGAATAAGTTGAGCGGCTCACTGACAAAGCCAGCTCTGTTATAAATCTCAGCGCTGATCGCTTTGCGGAACATGGCGTATGGATTGCTTGCTCCATTGGCATGGGCGGTCAGGGCGAAGCCAGCGAAGGCTTGGCGGGGGGCGCCGAATTCATGCAGGTAGCGTTGCATCAGCAGGGCAGCCTGGGCTGTGGGCGTCATCCCTTGTATTGATTCGAAATCACTATCTGTTGAAGAGGCCAGCGCCTCCTCGACGGGCGCGCCCACCTGGTCGCTGAATTTCTCCACACCCACCACGAAGGCCACATCTACCTGCCCAGAAGCGATTGCCAGGTAGCCAGTGCGCAAGGCTGCGCCTCCCGAAGCGCCAGCCGCTTCGATGGTCATCGCTTCGATGCCGGTCAATCCGGCAAAATCGGCTACCAGACTGCCCAGGTGCGCCTGCCGGGAGAGGGTGGGCGCCAGCATGTTGCCTACGAATAGCGCCTGTGGCTGCAGGCCTCCGGCATCTTCCTGCGCCGCTTCAATGGCTCTTAACGCCAACTCGCGCAGGGAAACACCCCAGTGCTCACTGACTTCTGTTTGTCCAATACCTGCAATGACGACGTCTGTCATTTTTCCTCTATTTCATCACCAGCTTTCCTCGTAATCGCGTATAAGTGGCGTAATCTATTTGTGTGCGGCGGGCGATGTACTCGGTAGTGTGTGGTGCAAGATCGCGGCGCTCTTCGATAGCCTCGGTCACACGCAGGGCAAAAGCATCGGAGCCGGCTCCTGAGCCAAAAGAAACCAGCAGGATCCGGTCGCCGGGCTTGGCGATATCCAAAACCGCGGTAAGACCGATTAAAGCCGCCCCGGCGTAGGTGTTGCCGATCACAGGCACCAGAAGTCCGGTTGCGATTTGTTCCTTTTTGAATCCCAGTTGCGCAGCCACTCGCTCGGGAAACTTGGTGTTAGGCTGGTGGAATACGGCATACTGGTAATCGGCTGGGGTGGTGTGGGTGGCGTCCATTAGAGTCTGGGCGGCCTCGGTGATGTGCTTGAAATAGGCTGGCTCGCCGGTGAAGCGCTGGCCGTGCTCGGGATATTTTTGGTTGGCGCGTCGCCAGAAATCGGGCGTATCGGTGACAAAGGAGTAGGCGCTCTCGATTTCTGCCAGCGAGTCTTCTGCCCGTCCGAGCAGGTATGCTGCACCACCCGCTCCGGCGGTATATTCTAGGGCGTCGCCAGGGCGCCCCTGGGCGATATCCATGCCAATTGCCATGGCATAATCTGCCATGCCCGATCCAATGAAGCCCAGGGCTGCCACCATCGCCTCGGTTCCGGCTTTGCAGGCGAACTGCCAGTCGGCAGCCTGCACATTAGGCACCGCTCCGATAGCCTCTGCCACGATGGTCGAGGTGGGCTTGACGGCGTAGGGGTGCGATTCGGAACCGACCCATACGGCGCGGATGTGGGTGGGTTCGATCCTGGCGCGTTTCAAGGCGTTGCGAGCTGCTTCGATAGACATGGTTGCCACATCTTCGTCAATTCCCGCAACAGCTTTTTCTTTGATGGGCAGCCCGGCTTGACCGTCGGTCCACACGCGAGACACTTCGCTCGCCGGCAAGCGAAAGCGCGGTACATATGCACCATAACCGACAATCCCTACCGCACGGTTGGGTTTCAGTAAGAGATGATCTAATGAAGTATGATCCATAAATTATTCCTCCTGCCACTGGCGCAAAATCGCCTCAGCGCGATCCACGCGCACAGTTTTCTCGGCTACCAGGCGCTGTGCTAATCGCTCGATCATTTCTCCCTGTGCTCCAGCCGCGATAGCTACCTGGCGGGCATGCAGGCTCATATGACCGCGCTGGATACCCTCGGTGGCCAGGGCGCGCAAGGCTGCCAGGTTTTGAGCTAAACCTACCGAGACGATAATTTCTGCCAGCTCAGATGCGCTGGTCACGCCCATTAAAGCCAGCGCGGCGCGGGCAGTTGGGTGCACTTTGGTCGCCCCACCGACCACGCCGACTGCCATAGGCATCTCCAGCGTGCCGACCAGGTTACCCTGGTCATCCACCCCCCATGTACTCAGCGAGGTATAGCGTCCACCGCGGGCCGCGTAGGCGTGTGCCCCAGCTTCGATGGCTCGCCAGTCGTTACCAGTCGCAATGACCACTGCGTCCACACCATTCATAATGCCCTTATTGTGGGTAGCGGCGCGGTAGGGGTCGGCAGCGGCGAAGGCCCAAGCGGCGATGACGCCATCGCGCACTTCTTCGGCTGTGTATTCGCCAAATGCCAGCTGTTCCACAGGGATGGTGCATTGGGCGCGCCCAAGACGCCGGTCGGCCAGGTTGGATAGGATGCGCAGGTGCACCCTGCCGCCGGTGATCGCCTCAACCGCTGGAGCCAGGCGCTCGCAAGCTGTGTTCACTGCATTGGCGCCCATGGCATCGCGCACATCATATATCAGGTGGATGACCAGGAATGCCCCAATTGGCGAATCCTCAATCAGGCGCACCTCTATATCGCGCGGACCACCGCCCAGGTCCTTTAGCACTGGATCAATTTCCGCTGCTTCGGCCAGGAGGTTTTCTTTCTGCTCTATCAAGGCCATTCGTGCGGAACGGGGTTCAGCTACCTCCAGAACTTGCATCTGACCGATCATCTCCGGTGGGGTGGTGTGGGCGATGAATCCCCCGCCGGCGCGGGCAAGCCTAGCCATAAAAGATGCCCCGGCTACTACCGATGGCTCTTCGATTGCCATCGGCACCAGCACATCACGCCCATTGACCACGAAATTGAGTGCAATTCCCAGAGGTATGCCGTGCAAGCCAATCACATTCTCAATCATGTGGTCAGCCTGCTCTACGGTCAAGCCGGCCTCGCCGCTCATTGCCGCCAGGTCTTGCGCTGAGACAAATTTCGACAGCATAGCCCGGCGCTCATGAATGCCAAGGTTATAGAATCCAGGAAGACGTGAACTGCTCATTTTTTCGCTCATGGTAGGTTTCGGTCTCAAGCCTCGCCATTTATACGGGTGACCCGCTGGCAAAAACTATCAGGTTGCCTAATAACCCTGCAAGGGTCAGTAGATTACAGCTGGAATTGTGAACTTCAGCACTTTCCCTCAAAAGCGGAGGAAATGGAGTAAAATACATATGTGGTGAGGTACCCCAAATGGCGTTGTTAACTCGCGAGCAACTAGAGGAGCGATTAGCTGCTCTTCATCGTGCCAGCCTTGAACTGGTGCGCGAACTTTCTCTTGACACGGTTCTGGAGCGCATTGTTCATCTGGCCAGAGAGCAGGCCGATGCTTCTTACGCTGCTCTGGGTGTGCTGGATGAAGAGGGTAATCTTGTCCGCTTCATCCCTGTAGGCATGTCTGCCGAGGCGGTTCGCCAGATGGAGAACCCTCCGGTGGGTATGGGTTTAATCGGCGCCATGAGTCGGGAGTATCGCACCATCCGCGTTGCCAATATCCAGGATGACCCTCGTAGCGAGGGTTTCCCAGCACATCATCCGCGTATGAAGTCCTTTCTGGGTGTACCAGTTCTAAGAGGGGATAAACTGCTAGGGCAGATCTATCTAACAGATAAAGAATCTTTCCCGGAGTTTACCGAAGCTGACGAACGAGTAATTGAGACGTTGGCTTCTTATGCAGCTATTGCTATCAGCAACGCGCGTTTATATGAGGATTTGCTCGACCGCGATGTGGCATTGGATCAGCGTAACCAAGATCTATCGCTGATCAATGATATCGCCACCGCGTTGGCTGGCTCGTTGGATACGGATGAGATTATCAACCAAACCTTGATTCGGGTGATGCAATATTTGGATGTCGATGCTGGGGAAATATTTCTGCGCGAAGAGAGTGAGAAAGAGATGCGCCTGGCATTGCACCGGGGCGAGTTTGCTGAGGCGTTTACGACCCGCGACCACTTCCGTATCGGTGAAGGCTTCATTGGGTTGGTTGCCCAATCCGGACAGCCACTGATCACCTGCGATTTGACAAACGATTTGCGCTTCCTGCGTCCGGCGGTTGTGACAGCGGGGTTCAAATGTGTGGCTTGCATACCGCTCACAGCACATGGTACGGTGGTCGGCGTGCTGAGCGTGGCTAGCCGCGAGGATAGACCTTTTGACGATCGAGAAGTGAGAATACTGACCGCCATCGGCGCCTGGGCAGGGGTTGCGGTTGAGAATGCCCGTTTGCATCGTCAGGCACGCCGCTTAGCTGTCCTGGAAGAGCGTGAGCGCATCGGCATGGATCTTCACGATGGCATTATACAGTCCATCTACGCCGTTGGCCTGGCTCTGGAGTACGCCCGCGTGGCAATCGATGAAGACCCCAGACAATCGCAGTATAAGATCGATCAGGCTATTGAGGGGTTGAACAAAACGATCCGGGATATCCGTGCCTACATCCTTGATCTGCGCCCGCGCCATTTTGTTGGCCTGAATCTTAAAGAGGGTTTGCAACGCCTGGTCGACGAATACCGCACCAACACACTCTCCGATGCGGTCCTCACTGCACAACAAGACGGCTTGCCCAACCTGCCCTCTTCGCACTCCACAGCCCTTTTCCATATCTGTCAGGAGGCTCTGGCCAATGCCGCTAAGCATGCTCAAGCGCGACGCCTGGAGGTACACATGTGGGCGACCAAAGACCGCATGCTCCTGGAGGTCTCGGATAATGGCCAGGGGTTCGATTTGCGCAAGATGAGCGTCACGCTGGGTCACGGGCTTTCTAACATGCATGTCCGCGCCCGCAAAGTGGGGGGAGACGTAGAGATCACCTCAGCTCCGGGAGAGGGTACCACCATCTTAGCCTGGGTCCCCCGCCGGGAATAATGGACCTGATTTCCAGTCGCACCAACCCCAAAATTAAACAAATTCGCGCCCTGAGAGGGCGCCAGGGACGCCAGCAGAGCGACTTGTTTTTAGTTGAGGGCATTTTCCATGTCGGTGAAGCGGTCGCCGCGACACAGGCTGGAAAGCTGCGGCTTGATTCAGTCTTCTACGCCCCAGAGCTGCTCAAAAGTGAATTTGCCCTGGAGCTTGTGCAGGGGCTGCGCCGCCAAGAGGGGGCGGCTAGTATTCCGTGCTACGCGGTGACACGCCAGGTGTTTGAATCCATTGCAGAAAAGGACAACCCCCAGGGCATTCTAGCGATTGCTCGCCCAGTACATTACGAGCTAAAGGCGCTGAATACTTCAAATTTTTCCTGGGGGGTGGCGCTGGTTGCCCCGCAAGACCCAGGCAACCTGGGGACAATATTGCGCACGATCGATGCGGTGGGTGCCAGCGGGCTGCTCCTGCTGGATAGCAACTTGGATCCCTACCATCCCAGCGCGGTGCGCGCCAGCATGGGGGCGTTGTTCTGGTACCCGCTGGTCCAGGCATCTTTCGCAGAGTTTGCATCTTGGGTCACGGAGCGAGGCTACACAGTGTACGGCACCTCAGCCCACGCCTCGACAGACTACCGTCGGCTTACCGTGGCTGGTTCGTCCGATCAACCCTCGAGAGCAGACCAGCCACAGGCGCAGACTTATTCAAAGCCCATGATCCTGCTGCTTGGCAGCGAACGCCAGGGACTGACCGAGGAGCAGGTGGCGGTCTGCCATCACCTCTTGCGCTTGCCGATGCTCGGTCACGCTACATCCCTGAATCTGGCTGTGGCAGCCGGGGTGATGCTGTATGCAATGCTCGAGGAGCTCTACACTATCTCGAAATTGATCTACTAACCCCCTTTTACCTTCCCAACTGCGTAACTTCAGAACAAGCGATTGGTGACCTGCCCGAAATTAAAGCAGGTGTTTAAATTATGGCTTGCGCATTGCTTCGATGCAGGCGCTATTGGGGGCGACCGAAGGATTGGCGAGGAAGGCAACCATCATCTCTTGCGGGCAGCCAGCTATAACGCTGGCGCCATGCCCGATTCCCGGATATTCATAGCTGTAGGCCTGTGTAAGCGTCTTAGCTGCCTGCTGTCCCCACGCAGGCGGGGTGACAGGATCAAATTCACCGCTCATCAATAGGGTGGGCAGCGCGCTCGAAACCGGTTGTTTGCTGCTGGCGTCTGCCGCCCCGACATTCCATTCCTGGCAGATGCTATAGACGATTTCACCCATTAGCGAATTGTGATACGTATCTTCCAACTCAGGGTGTCGGGCAAGCCTGCTTTGGAAGTCTTGAAGCGAGCTGAAGGCAAGCTCCTCCTGGCATTGTACCGATAACATCATCCCCCGGCTGGTGCGGCTCCTCAGACCAATCAATGCCCCGCGCACCTGGTCGAAGGCGGTGAAGTTTCCCTGGCTGGCATCATAGATATACTGCGGAATTAGATAGCGCAGTTGGCTGTCATAGAGCAACTGGAATGTCAGCGCCAGGATGGTGTTCCCATCCATCCAGCTCTGGTACTTCTCGCCGGTGAATGGGTTTGTAATTTCACTCATCGCAGGTTTGGTGTTCAATTGGGCAACTGTCTCAAACAGCACTTGGCGCACATCTGGAAAAGCTGCACTGCATACCGGGTTGTTAGCGCAGCTTTCGAACATGCGCTCCAGGGCACGGGAAAAGTTGTCTGGGGCTTGCGCGTAAAGATCTACATCGGGCGGGTAAACTGCATCCAGCACCACGCTGCGCGGCCCTTGCGGGTAACGGCGCATCACTTCCAATGCCAGGCGGGTGCCGTAGGAACCTCCCCATAAGTTGATTTCAGGGTAACCTAACGCTGCCTGCAGGTCGTTCACATCGGCAGCGCTGGCTGCCGTGTTGTATTCCGAAAGGTCGGCGATTTTCTCTAGTTCATCCCGGCACGAGATGAGGCTGTTTAACAAATGCGTCTCAATTTCTTCATCGCTAACCTGGCGACCGTCCACCTCCCTGTCAACCAGTTCCAAGGCCAGTTGGTCAAAACCAGGGCAGTCAAGGGCTGGACGGGATAAACCTACCCCTCGCTGGTCGAACAAAATCAGGTCTCTGCCTGTTGAGAATGCTGGCTCAGAAAGTAGATCAAATTGGTAGCGGATCAGCTCGAGGGCGCTGACTCCGGGTCCGCCCGAGAGATACATGAGCGGGTCGGGCCGGGTTGGCCCTCCCGGTGGGTGGAAAATCGCTACAGCCAGGCGGATAACGCGCCCGCCTGGTTGTGCTTGCGCGTCGCGGCTTTCTGGCACAAACAGGTAGCCGCATTCGACGTCTTCTCCTTCCTGTGTGTCCTCCGGCAGGATGAAGCGGCAGGCGGCAGGCTGGAAGGTGCCCGGTGGAGCGAATTCAGGTAAGAAGGCGGGCGCTAGCGTGGGGTGGTTGACTGTGGGGGTAGATGTCGGGCTAATTACCCCCTGGCTGCAGGCGACCACGAATAGCGCGATAAGCGCAGAGATATGCCTGAACTTCATGGCATTTACCGGTCGAATTGGCGGATGCGCCAGAACACCAGCCCGTATACCAAAACACATGCAGACAGCAAGGCAATTGCATTCGTCCAGAGCAATCCGGCGGGGATCTCCCATGCCATCGCTGCCCCCAATAGCTTGATCAGGGCGGGGCCAGGAACCCAGGAGAGTGCTAATCTGACCAAGTGGGGCCAGTTGTCTCTGCTGAATTCCTGCATGAAGGTCAAAAAGAGCAGGGCAATGATCAGTAAGGCGGCCCACATCCCGGTCGTTGACGGGTTATCAGAGATTCCACCCATGAGCAAGCCGATCCCTGCTGCCAGGATCGCACCAAGCAGAATACCCAGCAACGCTATTTCCCAATGGACAACCATGTAGGCGTTCGCCAAGATGACCACCCCGGAAGCAATGAAGCAGAAAATGATCCCAACCAAGGCTTTCGCAGTTACTATCTGTCCAAAACCGGCTGGAGACACAAGCAGAGCCTGGAAGGTGTGGGCCTCTTTCTCCTCGACAAACGAGACGGAGACGATGGTGACACCAATCGTCAGGATCGTGATACTTAGAAGGAGGAGGAATACGTACGGTTGGCCTTTTGGCCCAACCGATGGATACAGGACTCGCCCGTCCACATCGATCTGCACACTCCCCCAGGTTGCCAGGCCAAGTTGCTCCTCGAAAAAGGCCAGTCTTTGGGTTATCTTTTCTGGATCAGCCCAATGGTTTGTGTACCCTTCCAGGCTGATTGCTTCACTGCTGCCGGCCCTCTGATCAAAATCAGCCGGGAGAACCAGGCCAATAATCACTTCAGGAGATTGCGTGATCAATTCCTCCATCTCCTCTTGTTTTGTGACAATCCGTATTCGGAAATCATCCCGACCGGTGAGCGCCCGTACAATTGTTGAGCGACCCTGGTCATAAACAACCGCCGAAGGGATATCCCTAGAGCGTAGAATAAGGGGGATTATCGCGCTGGAGGCTACCATGAAGCTGGTGCCTATAATGATCGACAGTACGATTTTATTTTGCACGGCTTCAAGAAAGTCTTTTGCCACAATCGCCCAGACAACGCGCAGGCTCCCAGCGAAACCGGATTTTGCGGCAGGGATTTGCACCTGAGTTGTGGCGATCTCCTGCAGTGGAGCTTTCGGGCTCTCTTGCGGTTGGCGAATTCGGGATAGAATGGCGCTGATCGGTGCAAGCAGGTCCTTTATAGGGGCCGATTTGGGAAAGTAACGCTGGCGCAGGCTAGACAAAACAGGAACACCCCGATCTTGTCGGTGCACCAACCAGGCTGTCGCCAGCAGACCCGGGGCGGCACATACCACTAACCAGACTAACTGGAGCAATGTTTTGCCCAAAGGGAAACTGCCCGCGAAGGAAGCACGCAATAGATTAAACTGCACAGTTGTCGGTACGCCACGAAAGACCTGGATGAGAACCGCGGGGAACAGGTCGTCCATCAAGGACAAGATGATCGGGAAGAACAGCGGGGCGATCAGAATCGAGGCTCCTAGGGTAAGCTGGCCGCGATTTTCGATCAGCGTTCCCAGCAGAACCCCTAGTGAAATCGTGAACAGCGAGCCGAGCACCGCCGCTGCGATGGCAAGCTCCCAATGTAGCACCAGGTTGTGGTTCAGGCCCAGTGCAATGCTTGCAATGAGCAGGCAGTAGAACAATCCAACAAGCGCCTTAGCTGCCACCACATGATACGCGTTGGCTGGGGAAACCAGCAGTGCTTCCATGGTGTGAGATTGCTTCTCCTCCAGCATTAGGTGTGGGATCATCGATAGACCAATCGTGGCGACAACAAATACCGTTGCCAGGGCAGCCCAGTTTCCCAAACCGCTTGAATCGGTGCTGTTGTAAACCACGTTCCCAGTAACCTGGATATCTACCGGAGTCCCCACCAGCCGGGTTATCTCTGCTTCTACACGATTCTTCAATTCGATGGCATCTGCTTCATCCACCCAGTACATCAAATAGCCCTGCAATTCTGGCGCTTGGCCTGCTTCTAGAGCCTGGTCAAGGCCGGCGGGCAGCACCAGGCCAAGTTCTGGCACATCTGCATTCGAAAGCGCACTCTTCATCTTTTCCTCGGTTGGAAAGGTATGCACCTCAAGGACATCACTGTTTTGCATGAAAGCGACCAGGGCTGATTCATCGCCATCGTAGATGAGCACATTCGGTGAGCTGTCTAGATTTGTTAACGTAGGCAAGACGCGATACGCAATCACGACAAAAAGTGCCGATATGATCACAGAAATCGTGTTTTTGTTTTTTAAGGCTGCGAGAATATCTTTGGCGGTGATGGCCCAGATCAAACGGGTGTTTTCCATGATGCGCTGCTTTCCATCACCTCTAGGGATAGTGTTTTTCATTGCTTCTCCTGCCTAAACCATTTCTTGCTGCAGAGACCTGCCGGTCAGGTGCACGAATATATCTTCCAGGGTAGCCTGATTATCTTTTCGATATTTGACCTTTAGCCGTTCAGGTGTATCCAGAGCGGCGATGCGACCCTGGTCTAAGATCGCAACCCGATTGCATAGCTGGTCAGCCTCTTCCATATAATGGGTGGTCAGAAAGACCGTCACTCCTTGCTGGCTCTGGTTGCGGACAAAAGCCCGGATTTCTCGGGCTAGGTTGGGGTCAAGCCCGCGGGTTGGTTCGTCCAGGAACAGCACTTTGGGGTTGTGTAGTAAAGCGCGGGCTATCAGCAAGCGCTGTTTCATGCCGTTTGAGTATTTCGCAACCCGCTGGTCTGCTCGTCCATCCAAGCCGATCTGTGCCAGCACGCTTTCGACACGCTCCCTGCCAATGCCGTACAGGCGGCTATAAAAGACCAGGTTATCGCGGGCAGACAGCCTTTCGTAGATGTTTTGATTCTCAAATACCACGCCAATTT
>DATCYX010000049.1:0-2125 GCA_036526235.1 Anaerolineales bacterium
TCTATGACCTATCTGACCCACCTAGAATGCACGCAGTGCCAGAACCGGTTTGACGCTCACAAAGTGCATACCTTTTGTCCCGAGTGCACAGCACCGCTATTTGCTCGCTATGATCTAGAAAAGGCACGCGAGGAGCTGGACCGTGAGCGCATCCAGCGCTCGCCGCGAGGCATGTGGCGGTGGAAGGATCTCTTGCCGGTATTCGAGCCTTCAAATATTGTCAGCTTGGGAGAGGGGGACACCCCCCTGCTCAATATACCCAGGCTGGGTGAGCAACTCGCACTCCCCCATCTATACGTGAAAGACGAGAGCCTGAATCCTACGGGGACGTTCAAAGCCCGCGGTCTTTCAGCGGCGGTATCCAAAGCCAACGAGTATGGACTGAATAAAGTCATCATCCCCACTGCTGGCAACGCAGGAGGGGCAATGGCGGCTTATGCGGCGAGAGGCGGGCTGCAAGCCTGTATCCTGATGCCAAAAGATACTCCACGAGCTAACATCGAAGAATGTCGCATTAGTGGGGCTCAGGTGGTTTTGGTAGATGGCCTAATAAGTGATGCTGCCCGCATGGCAAATGAAATAGCCAAGGCAGAAGACTGGTTTGATTTATCTACTTTCAAAGAGCCATATCGAGTGGAAGGAAAAAAGGTGATGGGTTACGAGCTTGCCGAGGCCTTTGGTTGGCAGTTGCCAGACGTTATCATCTACCCAACCGGAGGGGGTACCGGCTTGGTGGGCATGCAAAAAGCCTTCTCTGAGCTCGAAAACCTGGGCTGGCTGGAAAAGGCTACCAAGCCACGTCTGGTGGCTGTGCAGGCAGAGGGATGCGCCCCCGTAGTAAAAGCCTTTAATGATGGGGCAACAGTTTGCGAATTTTGGGAAAATGCTCATACGCTGGCCTCCGGTCTGCGAGTACCGAAAAGCTTCGCTGATCGTTTAATACTGCAAGACATCCATGCTAGCGATGGGTATGCAATCGCCGTAAGCGATGAGCAGATTTTACAAGCTCAGCGACAACTGGCCGTCACTGAAGGGATATTCGCCGCTCCAGAAGGAGCAGCAACCCTCGCCGCGCTGAGCATACTGCTAGAAAAGGGCTTGATCCAACCTGAGGGGCGGATCGTCTTATTTAATACCGGCAGCGGGTTGAAATATATCTGAGAGCCAGAATTAAGCCTCTTTAGCACGCTTACGATATGCCTTAATCCATCGCATGGCGTAATCATCTCTCCCCATCAACAGGTCACATGCCAGCAAAGTGGACTGTATCTCGGGCACAGTTGGGTCGGTGATGGCAGCCGTTAGGCCGCGCCCAATTGCAAGCGCTAAATAAGCCACATTGATAATCTTGCGGTCTGGCAATCCAAAGGATACGTTGCTGGCACCCAGGCTCAAATTGACGCCCAACTCTTTCTGAATCAATTGCATCGCATCTAGGGTAACCTTTCCGGCTTTATGATCCGCACCTACTGTTAGCGCCAGGCAATCAATGAGTATGTCTTCCGCAGGGATACCATACTCGCCAGCTCGCTTTACCAACCTTTCCGCAATCCGCAAGCGATCTTCCGGTGTGGCCGGAACACCGCTTTCATCGGTAATTACCCCAATTACCGCCGCACCATACTGCTTCGCCAAGGGGAAGACGCGTTCCATCATCTTGGCCTCCGCAGTCGTGGAGTTTATCAATGCCTTTCCCGGGTAATCCTTTAAGGCAGCTTCCAAGGCGTCAGGGTTGGCTGTGTCGATACACAGCGGCACATCGACCACCTCCATGACGGCTTTCGTCGCATCTCTCAGCAGTCCAGGTTCATCGCCTCCTGGAATGCCGGCATTGACATCCAGTACGTGCGCTCCAGCTTCAACTTGCTGGAGCGCATCCTGTTGGACCAATGAGAAATCGCCAGACGACATGCCTTCGGCTAGTTTTTTCCGCCGGGTGGGATTGATACGCTCCCCGATAATGACAAAAGGCTGTTCAGGTGCAATAATGACTTTTTTCTCTTTGTATGAGATCACGGTCTGCATGATCATCTCCCTAGGTATGACAAAATTTCCAGTTCTAATTAGCGCGTTATGCTTGGAGCATCAGGTGCAAAACCATACGCTCTAATGCCTGCATCAAAAT
>DATCYX010000050.1:0-4986 GCA_036526235.1 Anaerolineales bacterium
TGTTGGTCGAGAGGGCAATCTGGTCCATCGGGTGTGGCTAAGAGGTAAATATCAAAGGTCTCTTCGCCGGCTGTCTGTTTGATTTCGGCCAGCTGGCTGCACGGCCCCGGCCAGGTGCCGCTGATTTCGACCATCACAGGGACGGGTGAACCGATACCAAGATCAACACGTGCATTGTCTACCTGGATTTCCTGCACACCGGTCGGCTCATTTGCTGATTGGTCTTGATTGGTTGTGTAGGTCTGAGAATCGCTGGTCGAAGGTTCGTAATCAGTAGAAAACCCGATAACAGCTGGCTGCCCCCCAATTTCAATTGGCATCCCACAGGCGCTGAGGAGAAGCGCTATAGCCCCTCCCCAGCGTATGATTTGTAGAAATCTCGTTTTGTCCATCGTCTTTTCCCTTACCTATATAAACATCCAATCTTTTTAGTGCTGGCAGGTTGGAATATAAGAAGTAAGCTGCCTTTCAAATTGATCTTCTTTTGCCTGCCAGCTTTGCTACGCTTCCGCCTTTCAACTGCCACTGGCGGACAAATGCCGTCAAGGTGAACAATCCCAGCGCCAGCAAGGCGTAAACAGCCCAGGGGCTTTCGGGAACCACCCCCACGAAATCGAGCGGGGGGACCTCTTGAAGGATGAGGTACATCCACAGGACGTAAACAACTTCAAATGCTTTGCTGCTGCCGGTCAGGACTCCAAAAGTCAGCGCCAACGAAGGGATGAACAGCGCGCCAGCCAACCATGCTAGCAAGCTGGTGATTTCTCCTGCGAACAGGAAGCGTAAAAATGCGCCAGAACCCATCAGCGCAATGACGCTAAAGGCGGCCAGCCACGTGGCAGGCAGCTGATTCAGCACCGGGCGTGGGGCAGAAAAGACGATCTCGCGGGTGTTGTGCCGCGCTTCGCGGCTTCCCAACCCACTGAGGAGCAAAATCGGCCATAGCCATGTGACGGCGAGCAGGATGCGGGCGGTTTTGAGGTCAGTGGCTAATTGGGCGATAACCAAACCCAAGGTGATAACATACCACCACCAGCGATGCCCCTTCAGGAACAATTTCAACTCGGCGATAAAAAGCGCGCCAAAACGGAAGCGGGCAGGTAAGCCGGCTGACGGGGTGAGATGAACCTGTGAAAGGGGAATCGTTTCGGTGACAGCAGGCTCCAGGGACTTCAATTTGCCGTCCTTCCTTTTGATTATTAAGATCTTTGAGGGGTTGAAGCGATCAAAAAAGGCGGCGGCGAGCATCACGATAACCAACGCAACTAGCAAGAAAAACAATCGAGTCAGGATCACATCTGCATTCCAGGCAATACCATCGTAGCGAAAAGTATGGGGATCGGTGATGCTGTCTCCAAAAGTGAAATTAAACCCGCCTTCGCTTTCAGGATAGGCCATCTTTGCGGCGCGGATTATGCCGTCACTCAGCAGCCGTAACCCGGCATAATCGAGCAGAGGCAGGTAAACAGGGCTTTCGATGTTGGGAACCAGCAGCAGGATAAACATGAAAAAGTAGATGATGTTGCCCAGACCGCCACGTAGCCAGCCAATGGTTTCAAACAGGACAGCCACAGCGGCGACAATCGCCATAAATGGCATCGAGATAATCAGCAATGGGGCAACCAAAGCCCATAGATCGATGGCAGTGGAGCCGAGCAGCAAATTCATCAAGATGCCAGCGATTATCAGGATAAGAATCATGATGCTGAGAATAGCAAAGTTGCTCAACCATTTGCCTAGGGCGTAAAGCGGGCGGGTGAGCGGAGTGGTCGCCATGATCTGTCCGACGCCAGTCTCATAATCACGGCCGACCGAACCTTTGACCATATAAAAGCCAAACCAGCCCAAAAAAAACGTGACCGTGATCGTCATCAGCGCGCCCACCCACGGCGAATTGATCTCGCCCACGTAGTTGGGCGGCACGCTCATCACCAAGACCCCCGTGTTCACAACGTAGCCCAGCCAGACGATCATGCCAAGCATGATTAGAAAGCTGTAGCGGCGCACGCGCTCCAGAAAATCGGCGCGCGCCATGTGGTAGAGTGCGCGCAGGGCGTTCATCGCGTCACTCCATTCCGGGAAACCAGTTGGAGATAAACATCCTCGAGGCTGGGCGCGATGGGCTGGGCGTCGGCACTGGGAGCGGTCTCGCTCACCACCCGTACCTGGATACCGTCCTGGCGGCGGACTGTCCCGCTGATAATGTGTTTCTGTTTAAGAGCAACCAACGCTTCAGAAGGGACGACCCATTGCCAGACCTGGCCATCCAGCGATTGCAAAATTTTTTCGGGCGCGGCATGTAGAAGTTTACGCCCTTTGTGGATGATAACGATTTCGGTTGCGGTCGCTTCCACATCCGAAACAATGTGTGTAGACAGGAAAATGATGCGCTCGCCCGACAGGTCGGAGAGCAGGTTGCGGAAGCGCACGCGTTCTTCGGGATCGAGCCCAGCGGTGGGCTCGTCTACGATGAGCAGCTGTGGATCGTTGAGCAGCGCCTGAGCAATCCCAACACGCTGTTTCATCCCGCCCGAGTAGCTCCCAAGCGAGCGCTTGGCGGCATCCACAAGGTTGACTACGACCAGCAATTCGTCAATGCGGCGGCGGGCGGCATTGCCATCCAAGCCCTTGATAGCAGCGATGTATTCTAAGAACTCCCGGCCGCTCAAATTTGGATAAATACCAAAATCCTGCGGCAGGTACCCGAGCGCAGCCCGCAGTGTATCGGGCGACCGAACAATATCCACGTCATTCCATTTGATCGTACCTTCGCTTGGCTGGGTGATCGTCGCCAGCATGCGCATCAGTGTAGACTTGCCTGCGCCGTTCGGTCCGAGCAAGCCGATCACGCCTGGTCCTACTTCAAGGTCGAACTCGCGCAGTCCCCAAAAGTCACGGCGATATTGCTTGGAAAGATGCTTGATGGTTAGTTTCATTTAAAACCTTCTTTCGTCAATCTGTATAGCGGGTAGAATTATTACCCAAGACAAATTCTCTATATTGCCCGCTTTCAGGGCTCAGATATATACTGGTGGGCCGATTTTGTTCCGCGTGCGCGCCCACATATTTCAGGTATGCGATTTTAAGCTGCTAAATGTACGCTTCCTGGAGCCGTCGGTACTTAGCTTTGTTCTTCGACTTTAGCAACTTTGTCTCCATCTGGAACGATCTGCAATTGCAGGATCGTTATTCCCAGTGCGTGCAGCCTGCGCACCAGCCCGACAATCCCCGATTGATCGGTCTGCACATTGAGCACGGTGATATTTTCCAACTGCCTGGTCTCATCAGAGATTATCTCCACCGAACTGTTGAAGTTTTGCAGCCAGTCCACATCCACTCGACCCCGCACCTCAATCCGGTAGTTTGTCGACGTGTCGAATAAGGGTTGAGCATTTTTCATAGTTTGCCTCGGTTTTGCTCCTTGTTCTCTTGAAATGCGTGACGAAAGGTCATTTTTCGTGCATCCAGGCGCTTACCAGACCTGCGACAATCCTGTCTCGTTGGTAGCCTCTGACATTACTCATTACCACCACACCCAGGTCCAGGTCGGGATAGATGCGCATCGTGCCTTCAGACCCGGCCCCGTCGCCAACGTGATAGTAGAAATCGCCGAAGTCATCTTTCCCGGTCCACCAGCTCAAGCCGAAGCCAAGGGGGGAACCGTCTGTAGACATTTGCATTGCTTGCATGGCGGCGACGGTTTCAGGCTGTAATATCTGATGATCACCATAACGTCCGCCGCTCAAGTGCATTTCCACGAAATGTGCCACATCGCTGGGCGTGCCACGCAACCCGCCCCAGGGAGGTAGGATCTGGTAGTCGTTCAGGGTGGCGAAGGGCTCGCCTTTTTGCAGGACGAGTTTTTCCTGACCGGGGCCGCGATAGTCATTCAACTCAGCAATGAAATCGTCGACCTTAGCCGCAGGATACTGGTCCTTGGCATAGCGTTCATCTGCGTCGATAAACTGGAAACTGGTTGATTCCATCCCCAGGGGGATCAGGAGGTGATCAATCACATACTCATCAAAAGATTCTCCGCTGACTTCTTCGATGATGCGTGCCAACGCCAGGAAGTGCGGGTTGGAGTAAACAGAGGCTTTGCCGGGCTCGCACCCCAGTTCGGGATAATCCTTGACGTAAGCGGTGAAAATTTCTTCCAGGGTGGGAAAGGATTCTCCGGGATAGGCGATCAGTCCATCGATAATGCGTGCGCTTTCCTGCATGCAGGCGGAGTGCGTCAGCAACTGGCGCACGGTTACATTCCAACCCTCAGGAAATTCGGGGATATATTCACCCGCCCAGGTATCCAGATCCACCCTGCCCTGATCCACCAACTGCATCAGTGCGCTAGCAGTAACGACTTTTGTCATCGAGCCATACTGGTAGATTGTCTGGGTGTCTGCTGGAATCCCCGCCGCCGGATTGGCCTGACCGTAGGCATAGGTGTAGACGATTTCACCCTGGTGCACCACCGCAATCGAGAGGCTGCTGCCCGCCAGCCTGTCCACCTCACTCCGCACAAAGTCTTCCACGTCGGCGTAGCTTTCGATCACGATCTCTACCTTGCCGGCGATCTTTATCGAGTACAGCGCACGCAGGATGGCCGTATTTTCGACCGATACGCCTGGCTGGTTTGTCTTGACGATCATTACATAGGCGTTGTCCCCCACGATCTGGCCCGCCAGCGCGTAGTTAATACCCTCGGTGTCTGCCTGCTGGTAGGCATGCCAATCGCCAAAAGTGGTAGTGCTGTCCCCACCGAGTAATCCCTGATCAAATCCACCGACTTCCATCGCCTGAGAAAATGCGTCATCGACCGTGCCAGCTTCGAGGACCAGCATGTATATATTTACGGGTGGGTCCGGCAGCTTGAACTGCGTGTAGGGTCCATCCGTCTCGACCTGTTCCCAACTGGGGTCAATTTCCATGGTGAAGCGCCCCTGGGGATCCTGGTAGAGATCGCCGCCTTGCCAGGGGAGACGGCCC
>DATCYX010000051.1:0-7283 GCA_036526235.1 Anaerolineales bacterium
AGCTCCTCGCCAGATTTTGCAGCGTAGAGCTCGATCGGTTCAAGAAAGGGAGCATCATATTCCTGGTAACCGAATGATTCCGAAATCTCTCTGGCAGTTTCGTATAACCAAGAGCGAATTGCCATCAACTCTGGGTAAAAATCGCGCGTGCCTTTAATAGGTTGTATGATTGACTTCATATCCCCAGGATTTTAGCACAATTCTGTAATAATGCTCCATTTCCATTGATGAAATTAACCACAATATTTTGTTCCTATCTCTTGTTCATGCTGTGGAGTAAAATGAAATTGAGACTGGAAAGAAAAATGAAGATTATCACTTGGAATGTTAATGGATTGCGCTCTGTTCTAAGAAAAGGCGCTTTGGATAATATCCCCTCAAAAGCAGCTGATATTTTATGTCTCCAAGAGATAAAGTCTAAGCCAGAGCAATTGAACACTGATGATCATCAGCTGTTTGAAGATTATCATGCCTTTTGGAATCCGGCCGAAAAGCTTGGCTATAGTGGGGTGGCGACATTTGCCAGAAGTGAGTCATTAGATGTTAGCTATGGTTTAGGTCTAGATGAATTTGATCGAGAGGGGCGGGTTATATGCTCAAAATACCCGGAGTTTTTACTGTTCAATATTTATTTCCCTAATGGACAGCGCGATCATGGGCGTTTAGCATTTAAGCTTAAATTCTACGCCCACCTTCTGGATCTTTGCGATAGTCTCCATGCAGCAAATCAGGCAATAATTTTGTGCGGAGATTTCAACACTGCGCACAAAGAGATCGATCTAAAAAATCCAAAACAAAATGCCAAAACATCGGGCTTTTTGCCAGAGGAACGCGCTTGGATTGACCTCTACTTAGAGCATGGTTTTGTGGATGCTTACCGCAGGCTCTATCCAGGGCGTGTTCAGTATACCTGGTGGACTTATGTTGGCAGAGCGCGTGAGCGAAATACAGGTTGGAGACTTGATTACTTTCTGGTTTCGGAAAACCTGATGCCTCGAGTACAGGATGTTGTCATCTATGATGATATCCCTGGCTCAGATCATTGTCCGGTAGAATTATTTATTGATTAGGAAGCCATGAAGTGCAGCAGTGCGCGCGCAAGCAGGCAATCATCTCGAGCACGGTGGGAATTGGGCAGGGGGATATGACACTGACGACCAGCGTCTTCTAGTGAATGCCAGCGATAAGACCCCCTAGAATGATTCCACTCTCCGTAATACTGAGCGTACAATTTCATAATACAAAATGGCGTAAAATCTGCACGGGAGGCCCATTTCATCCGGTATTTGTTATGTGTCTGCTGGATTAATCGCAGGTCAAATTCGGCGTTGTAAATGCCTACCACATGACCAGAGAGCACCCTTTCTAGATTAGGCCATACTGACATCCATGATTGGGCAGAACTGACCATTTCATTTGTGATACCGTGTATTCTGACTGCATCTCTTGGAATAGGCTGGGTTGGCTTGACCAATGACTCAAACAGAACTTCCCCTTGATCGTCTAATACACAAACTTCAACAATCTCACTGTCCCTGGCGTATCCTGTCGTTTCGGTGTCCAAATACACCGGATTGGATTTAATTTTTTCCTTTGCGAGTTGTATAGCTTGATTACGGGACGATATCATGCAGCACGCTTCAATTGAATGCGTAGTTCATCTGGTGTGGTAACCGGCAAATTGCAGACAAAGTTTTGGCAGACATAGGCTGCAGGAAGCCCATCGACGAGCTCTCGATTGTCAAGCAATTCAGGCATTTCAGTAGAAATTGGTAAATTGGCTTGGGCGCTCAGCGTGCGAGGCCGATAGGTTTCCCAAAGCACATTCACTAATGCTTGAGTGCGCTCATCTTTAGCAGATCCGATTATCGCCACTTCAGAAACCGGATTGGCAACATAGTCTGCTGCGCATAGCCAGTAAGCAAATGCTGTCGGATACTTGCTGGATTGATCAATAATTGAGCGAAGGGAAGTCTCCGCAATATCAACCAGATCACTCCGACCGCTATAATTTGAGTGCTGTAACAAGGCCATCGCTGCTAGAGAGTTTCCACAGGGGGTGGCATTGTCTTGTAAATCTTTGGGGCGGGTAATCAGTGGTTCATGGTCGATGCGCGTATCGAAGAAACCGCCTGAAGGATCTGAGAAGTGCTGGATCATCTCGTCTAGCAAGGACGTCGCAGAGGTATACCAGTAGGGGTTGGGATCGGATTGATAGAGGGAGATAAGGGCAAGTACCAGACTGGCGTAATCCTCCAAATATGCATTGTGCTGAGAGCGGCCATTTCTCCAAGAGCGGAGTAATCGACCTTGGGTGTAAAGCCCATCGAGTAAGAATTTGGCATTGCGTATAGCCATGTCCACATAATCGCTTCGCTTTAGATACCTACCAGCTTCTGAAAACGAAACCAACGTCAACGCGTTCCACATGACCAGGACTTTGTCGTCTGTAGCAGGGCGGACTCGTTTTTCGCGCGCGCGCAATAATTGCTTATGAATTTCCGCTAAGCGGAGTGGAACATCTTCTTCGGCGATGGCAAACCTTACTGCAAGGGATGCATCATCTATTACCCGCTGCAATACAGTGCTTCCTTCGAAATTTCCGCTATCTGTTATCTCGTACGCGGCTGTGACCATCTCCAATTGCTCTTTGTCGGAGATTGCGGCCTGAATTGTGGCAGGCGTCCAAAGATAGTATTTTCCTTCTTCTCCTTCTGAATCGGCATCTAGGCTGCTGAAAAACCCCCCAGATGGGTGGCAAAGCTCGCGAGCTATGAAATCTAAAGTCTCTTCGCAAACGCGACGAAAGCTCTTGTCTCCAGTAAGTAGGTAAGCATGAAGATATACCTGGGATAGTAGGGCGTTATCATAGAGCATTTTTTCAAAATGTGGGACGCGCCACTCATTATCGGTACTATAGCGGGCAAAACCTCCTCCAATCACATCGTACATGCCGCCTTTAGCCATGGCTCTCAAAGCATGCGTAGCTAGGTCGAGAGCGAGCTTGTCACCCGTACTGGCGCGGCGAAGTAAAAATTCAATGGTCATGGGTTGCGGGAATTTTGGCGCGCTACCCCAACCACCGTATTTCCAGTCATAGGTTTGTGCTAAAGCAAGGGATGCATTATCCAGCGTCTCGGGGGTAACCTCTGGGTATTCACCACTTTTGATAGTAGATTGCGCAAGCCGACTGCTTATTTGCTGGGCAACATCCAAAATATGCGCCCGGTCTTCTGTCCATGCGTTATAAACGCTCAGCAGGACCTCGCGAAATGAGGGCATATTATATCGACGGGTTGGTGGAAAATAGGTCCCACCAAAGAAAGGATGTCCCTCCGGGGTGAGAAAAACACTCAAAGGCCAGCCTCCATGTCCAATCATGGATATAACAGCATTCATATATATATTATCTAGATCAGGTCGCTCTTCTCTGTCCACCTTGATATTTATGAATCGCTGGTTCATGATGGATGCTGTATCAGGATCTTCAAATGACTCGTGAGCCATGACATGGCACCAGTGGCAGGCAGCATAGCCGATACTCAGGAATATTGGTTTTTCTTCCCTTTGAGCTTTATTCAGTGCTTCGTTGCCCCATGGATACCATTGGACTGGATTGTTTGCGTGTTGGAGCAGGTATGGGGAATTTTCATTTGCTAATAAATTAGACATGTGAATTATCAATCAGGTTCAGGTAGGGGTAAACGAAATGGCTAATCGTCAAATTCTAACTCGAACTCCACGCCCTCATCCCATTCTTTAAGTGCCTCAATTTCGATGTTGCCAAATTGCATTGTTTGACTGGCAAGGACAATTTTTTGTTTGATGAGCTCTAAAATTGCAAGAAATGTCACAACGATATCCAGACGAGTGCGCGCGCCATTTAACAGTGTAAAAAAGGATACCCTTCGCTCTAGGCGTAGAATTCGGGCAATGCGACTGATTTTTTGGCGAATGGTCACCGGAGATGGACTGACAACAGAATTTAATGATGAACGCGGGTCTATTTTGTGCAGAATGGCTTGGGCGGCAGCTACCAGGTCATCCAGGTGTATCTCGCTCAAATCGACAACTCCTTCAATGCGAGGGGGAGGAGCGAGGCGTAAGTACGTCTGCAGTCCCAGTTCTTCTTTTTGTGATAAAAAATCTGCAATGTATTTATAGCGGCGGTATTCCAATAACTGGCGCGCCAGAGCTTCGCCTGGATCCTCTTCGCCTTCTTCACGTACCGGTGGGCGCGGCAACAAAGCTTCGGACTTGATCTGGATCAACTTTGCTGCAATGACCAGGAAAGCAGAAACCTCGTCGGCAGAGAGTTCAGGCATATTGTTGATATATGCGAGGAACTGATCCGTAACCTGAGCGAGAGCAAGTCTGGTGATATCTAACTCTGCACGTTCAATAAGGTGCAACAATAAATCCAATGGCCCTTGATACACTGGCGTTGAAACGGTATATGGCTGTGGCTTTGGACTTACCCGTTCGGGATACATGGCTTGGATTATACCTGACAATTAAATGATATACTTTGTTTGTAACCTTTAGAGGAAATCTGCATCTAATCTTTATAATGCAAAGATTTGATTATTAGGAGGTAAATTGATGGTTCAAGAACCTATCCATGTTACTGATGCTGCTTTTGAGAAGACAGTATTGCAATCCACCATTCCAGTTGTTGTGGATTTTTGGGCTCCCTGGTGTGGGCCGTGCAAAATGATTGCCCCAACACTAGAGAAACTCGCCAAGGAACATGCTGGCAAACTATTGATAGCTAAAGTTAATACCGACGAGCATCCTGAGTGGTCAATGAGGTTTGGCGTGCAAGGCATTCCAACAATGCTGTTTATAGCGGGTGGGAAGGTAATTCATCGGCAAGTGGGAGCGCTACCTGAGCCGATGCTGCGTGATATCATTGGACAGTTTTTAGAAGTAGTACAAAAGGTAGAATCTTAAGCCCTTTAACGGATTGGTTTTGCTACGCCCAGCAGGCAAAGTGCTGGGCGTAGTTTATTTCTCAATCCTGATGGACTCGTTTAATATGTGCACCCAACGCATATAGTTTTTCATCCACTCGTTCGTATCCGCGATCAATTTGACCGACATTGCGAATGACAGATTTCCCTTTGCTCGCTAAGGCAGCAAGCAAAAGAGCCATCCCTGCGCGTATATCTGGGCTTTCCAAATTTTCTCCGTAAAGCTGAGTGGGACCTTGGACAATACATCTATGGGGATCACATAGGATGATTTGGGCGCCCATGCCGACCAATTTGTCGATGAAAAACATTCGGCTGGGGTACATCCAGTCATGGAACAAAACACTACCCTTGGATTGTGTGGCAATGACAATAGCGATGCTCATCAGGTCGGTGGGGAAAGAAGGCCAGGGCATCACGCTGATTTCGGGTATTACGCCTCCTAAATCGGGTTCAACCTCCATGCTCTGCTGGGCGGGAACGACGATATCCTCACCTTCCACCTCCCAGCTCACTCCAAGCCTGCGGAAAACAATGGCGATCATATCCAAGTATTCAGGAGCCGCTTTGTGAATACGAATTGATCCCTTAGTTATGGCAGCGGCTCCAATAAAACTGACCACTTCAAGATAATCGGGTCCGAGAGTGTACTCACCCCCATGCAAGCTTGGCACACCATGAATTTCGAGCGTGTTTGAGCCAATATTTTCTATTTTAGCCCCCATTACATTGAGAAAGCTGCATAACTCTTGGGTGTGAGGCTCGGAAGCAGCATTGCGAATAACCGTTGTTCCCGAAGCTGTTACAGCGGCCATAATTGCATTTTCAGTTGCAGTTACGCTTGCCTCGTCCATCAAAATATTCGTGCCGGTCAGTTTCTTGGCTGAAAACCTGAATATATGTTCGCCCCGATGAAAATCAGCCTGTGCCCCAAGCGCTTTTAGGGCAAGGATATGGGTATCTACACGTCTCCTGCCAATAATATCGCCTCCTGGTGGAGGAAGTTCCAACAATCCCGATCGAGCAACCATCGGTCCTGCCAGCAGAATAGATGCTCGAATCTGCTTACACAGGTTGGGATCTAAGTCGGCTGGACGCACATGCTTTGCCTGAATTCTCCAGCTATTGTCATCGATTTTGTCAATTTGGACACCCAGGCTCTCCAATAGTAAGCACATGGTATTTACATCGCGAATTTGCGGGATATTGTGCAATATGACGGGTTCTTCGGTGAGTGTGCAAGCCGCAAGGAGAGGTAGTGCAGCGTTTTTATTACCCGACGGGGTTACTTGCCCAGTCAGAGGAACACCTCCCTGGATGATGAATTTATCCATTGAATCTCCTGGCAATCATTGATTTTCAGAAGGATGCGTCTGGCTGTGTCTATACTCTGGCCAGAGACCCTGCTATAATACGCCCATTATACTAATTTTCAAAGGATGAAATAATTAGGTCTAATTTATGCCCACAATTTTAGCTATTATTCTTCTGGGTCTGGTAGCAGGTGCTATTGTAAATTATCTGGCTGATGTTTTGCCGATAAAACGCCAACTCGTTGCGCCAATCTGTTTGAACTGCGAATCCCGCCAGAATTTGGTCAATTATCTGGTTTTGCCTCGCAGGTGCGAGGTGTGCGGGCAGCCTCGAAATATACGGTCATATGTTGTTGATGTGGTTTTTGCTCTCTCGGCGGTATGGCTATGGCAATCGCCTCCAGAAGACATCGGATTTGTAAGCGGGATGCTTTTATTGACATTTTTTGGGGTGGTCACTGTGATTGATATAGAACATAGGTTAATTTTAAATCCAGTGAGCTTAGTCGGCGCGATAATTGGACTGTCTGTAGGCACCTGGCTTCATGGCTTAAAATCTACACTAATTGGGGGCGTTGCAGGATTTTTGGCTATGCTTTTGTTGTATCTACTGGGTGGACTATTAATGGGTTGGTTGGCTCGCAGGCGAGGCCAGATATTAGATGAGGATGCTTTGGGATTTGGTGATGTCAATTTGAGCGGTATATTGGGATTGCTTTTAGGATGGCCAGGAATCCTAATCGGTTTGATTCTAACCATCCTGCTCGCAGGAATAGTTAGCTTTGTTTATTTGTTAGGAGCCTTGCTGACTCGCAGCTACCGGATGAATATGGCCCTGCCTTATGGGCCATTCTTAATCAGCAGTGCGGTTGCCTTGCTATTTTTCAGAGAATACGTACTCCAGTATATGGGCTGGTAACCACAACAACCTTTGATATCCACATAAAAGGCCGGTTTGTAACTCTACACCCGGCCTTTTTTGACCTGTTTTTATTAT
>DATCYX010000052.1:0-5523 GCA_036526235.1 Anaerolineales bacterium
TCAATTCAAAATCTGGATGGGCTGACTGAAATTGGTTATCTGTAATGATCAGCTGAGTAGCCTCTACAAATTGAGCTGGCATCCCCCTGCTATCCAGAGCTGCGGCCAATACGCGAACGCTCAGGCGCTCACCAAGCGAAGCCACCGCATCCAGCGCGCGAGGGGTCGCTTCTCCCAACACCTGGATTGCCTGACAAAGGTTCGTGAACTCGCCGATAAGATGGTTGATCTCCTGCTTTACCTGCGCCTGCCGAGCAAGATCGGGCAAGAGGGCTGCTAAAATTTCCCAGTGCTGCGTGCGAATTCGCTGGGCAATTTGATGGACGTACTCGGTGTTGCCCTCAACCGCTTTCGAGGCACTTTCCAGCAATAAGTTAGTGACACCTGCCATGGCTGAGGTAACCACCACCATCCGCGGCCACTCTGACCGCGCCTGCTCAACGATCTCACATACCTGGCGGAATGCATCCTCACTACCTACAGAAGTCCCACCAAATTTCATCACTAGCGTACGGGAATCACGCCTCTCTTGCATCACTACCTCCCGTATAAGACATATTCCTCAGATCAATTTCCATAAGGCTGCCACTCCAAATCCCAAAATGATCACACCCGAGGCCCTGTTTACCCAAGCCATAACCTGCTGGTCAAACCTCTGCCGCAGCAAACTGACGCCACCACTCAGCAATAGCCACCAGGCAGCAGAGCCTAAAAATACACCACTAACTAAAATACCTGCCGATGCAAAATCGCCATGCGTAGCACCAAGACCTAATCCTGCGAATATTGCTGCAAAGGACAGGATGGTCAATGGATTGGTCAGCGTCAGCACAAATGTCGAGAGATAAGCGCTGATCAGGTTACCACCATGTGCTCTGACATCCTGTTCTGCTGGTTTAGATATGAAAGTTTTCAAACCTAGATAACACAGAAATGCCCCCCCAACCAGGCGTATCCAGGTCTGTTGGTCAAGCAAAAACGCAGAAATCAATGTAAGCCCGAAACCAGCGATGGCACCATACAAAGCATCGGCTGTGGCAGCTCCTAAGCCAGAAACCAATCCAGACATGCGCCCATTCGTCAGTGTCCGCTTAATACATAACACCCCAATCGGACCAACCGGCGCGGCAATCGAGAATCCGATCACTAAGCCTTTGAGTAAAAAGGCAATACTCATCCCTTCAGGAGCCTTCCAAACTCACCTAGCGCCCGGTAATATGGCTCGATGCTAGGGATAAAGTGACGTTCATTCGCAGCATGTGGTCCCAAACCACTTTGCCCCCAAACCACACCCTGTCCCCCAGGTGCAAATCGTGCGCTGGTGCCAGGCAGCTTTTTCCCAATGCGAGGTTTTTCGCCCGATAGGTTCTCTACAGCTTGCAGCAAAGATTTTAAATACTGGTTCTGTGGATCGCACAAAACCCCATTTTCCATAACGGGTATCTGAAGCTCCAGTCCTTGTGAGTCACAATATGACTGGAGTTCTTCCCGCAAAATATTTAGATCATCCTGAGGTATCGAGCGCACCTCAACGCCTACCAAGCCAAAATCGGCGGTGACATTATAAATACCTGGTGTCCCCACTTGGATAAAAGGAAAACGCGCTTGGGAATGCCATCCATCATCACTACTCAGCCTGAGATGTTTGGAAAGTATTCCTGTGATTGCAGCCCGGGCTGCCAGTAACCGCTCGGTTAAATCGGAGCTAAGGCCAGCCACCCCCGAGTGTCCACGCTGACCACGCGCCACAACATCGAACCGCATAACACCCCGATTTTGTGTGCAAATTTCTCCCCATAGTTCGTTGCCCCGCTCACCGGTGCGCTCACCAGCGATCAATAATTGGGGAGAGTAGGATTGGGATGAAGCTTCAGCTTCACTTGCCAAATAGCGCAGCGCTTGAGGGGTTCCCATCGGCTCCATTTCGCCATTTTCTTCATTGCCAATGAGCAACAAATTGATAGGGGGATAGCTTGGAGCAAGCCTCAGCGTATCTTTCATCCACACGAGGTAGGTTGCCACCACTGTTTTCATATCTGCCGCCCCCCTGCCCAACAAAAAATTACCGTCAATTCGCGGTTCAAATTGACTATCATCGGGTTCAGGGGGAACAACGTCAAAGTGCCCCGAGAGCATCACCGGAGCATGGATCTGTCCCGGAAAACATACAAAGACAGCCGGATACTTGTCCTTATCGAAATAATTGACAACCAAGCCGCGATCTCTCGCATAATCATAGATGAAAGTGGCTGCTCGCCGAACTTCGTCGAGGCGCTCTTCCGGACAAGCAGTCACAGACGGAATGCGAATCAACTGTTCAGCCAGAGCTATTATTTCGCTCGTTTTATCTGGATAAGTCAGCTCAATAAGTGCTTCGGGCTTAGGGCGGAAACGGATGGGGACATTCATATCAAGGTGCACATCATCTCGGGCGCGCTGTAAAAATTCGCCCAGGCGAGCGGAATCTCCAGGCAACGATTGGAATGTTTCCGCGATCATTTCTACGTCTTGTTGAACTTGAGATTGCCTCGCTTCTGCCATCTGCTGCAATAATTCAAGAGGCACAACATCCTCACTGCCGAGCTCTGATTTCAATCGAGCGCGCAACATCTCGGCAGTATTTGGACCCCCTGCAGCCATCTGCACAAGCGGCGTCAAGTCTTCCCACAGACCAAGGGCTTCAGCCAGCGGTTTTGTCTCTAGCAATGTCCAATGCAAGAAATCACGCATGCCAACAGGTTTGCCCGTAAAAGGGTTTTCGATCTCGGAGCGCAGCCCAAATCGAGCAGCGTTTTCTTCATTCCTTCGTGCGCGAGCGATATCCTCATGGTCATATCGAAAAGCCCGGGCGAATGATGGATCAGCATAGAACCGTATAAGAAGTAGATGTTTTAACGTTAGATTTGCTACTTCGATCTCGAGGGGATGCCCTCCATCATCCGTACGGACTTCAACGCGCGCCATCGGAAGGTTAATGCGCGCCATCAAATTCTGGATCTCGATCTGCCTAGCCATCTCATCTGCTGGCAAATTCTCCCCAAGTGCATACAATCCTCGGGCATAAAGATCATTTAATTGCTCGCTAGTTACAGCAATCAACCGCTCTACTGGCTCGGCAAAGGAGCGCGCCCGCACAGGCGTCCAGTTATTGTTGCCAAAGCGGACACCCCGCCTCACCAAATCATAGGATAGCTGGAGGTAATCATTGTAGGAGCGGTATAAATCTGGCAGGTCAATAGCGCTTGGATTGGGGAAGGTGAGGTTACGAACGGAATCGATCTCGGTTAATACTGCAACCGGATTTCCATCGCGCGCCTGAGATTGGATTGGTGTAGACGCGCTGGTAGCGATAAATAAGGCTGCAAAAGCGCGGGTTAATCGTGTACCGGTTATGTAGAACTGGCTCTTATACTCGTCAAAGTGCTGTGGTAAGCTTCCCGCCTGGCTATATCCGTTTCGTTCGCTTGCCGGTAGATGCATGAAATCCCATGCCAACAAGGGATCAGGCAAGGAAAGGTTGCTATGTGTGCCGGCTGTCGCCAATGCGTCACCATACAGATCCACACATCGTTCCAGATAACGACGCTTTGCAATATGCCAGGATCCAGGTATGGAGTCTTTGCCCACCGGAGTCAAATACAATAAATTGCCATGCCATGTGAATAAGCGCTCGCCAAACTCTCTGCCAGCCCGTGCTAACCCATTCAGCAAGGCAGCTTCCATTAAGCGGCCCTCATAGACTGCTGCTTTTGGCGAGTATTGCGGGCGTGTAGCCCACTCGATCATCCAGTGAAAGACCTCTAATTGGCTATACGCAGCCAGCCATGATGGCAAGCACTCTGCCCGCAAATAATCCACAAATGACTGACGACTCGGACCTGATCCAACTGTCAGCAATGGACGGAATTGATCATCGAGCAAATTCCATTCCAACTCAAAGCCACACACACCTCCCTGTGGTTTTTCTTTGAGGGCTGTCTCAAGTGCCAGCTGATATTTCTCTGCAAATAAGTTTGGCTCATACATGGTTGAACCCCGCGAGATTACGTGGACTTCACATTGCTTCTAGACCTTGTAATAATCTTTGAGCAGCGCCTAGCGTGCGCTCTGGTGGAGTTGCGTAAGAGAATCGGATCCATTCTCCGCCATACGCAGAAAAGAATGCCCCAGGTACAAGCGCTACACCATGCTCTTCCGCCAGATATTGACCCATAGGTTCTGTGTCCATCCAACCTTTCCGCTCCAGCCATTTGCCAACGTGGATAAAAGCATAATATCCCTTCCCAAGGATGTAGGTAAAGTGATTTTCATCCAAAAATGCTTTGAGCACTTTGCGACTCTCATTTGTTGGCTCAACGATTCCACGACAAGCGTTTTGGTAGCCCATTTCGTACGCTGCCATCGCTACAGCTAGAGAATAAAACGAAGGGATAACAGTATGCGATGCGCGCGCCACGATGAACTTGACCACTTCTTCCGTTGCGATCAGGTGGCAGTTGCGAATGTTAGAACCACCCAGACTTTTCGTGATTCCGTCAAGAAACATCAGGCGTTTTCGCTCAGCAGGATCAAATTGGGATAGGAACGTATTCAAATTCATTGGCTGTTCATCAGTCACATAATGGTACATCCAGTCGAACAGCACATAGGCGACCCCGCTTTCTAGTGCCGCCTTTGCGAGAGCCACTTGGCGATCTGCTGAGATGGTTAACCCGGTTGGATTATCTGGGCAGGTTATGACCAAGCCAGCGATCTTACGGCCACTCCGTGCGGCAAATTCTACACACGCGCGGATGCCATCTTCTGTGTACGCCCATCCCTCCTCGGCCTTTCCTGGAGCATATAAAACGTTCGCCCCTACCCCATAAGGGCCCCAATTATATGAAATCCAAGGGACTCTCGAAACAATAAGGGCATCACCCTCTCGCCCATGACCCAGCGTCAACATGGCCTGGTAGGCTTTCATCAAAGCATCCCTACCTCCAACTGTTGCCAGCACATTCCCCGGTCCAACACCCAATCCTGGGTCCAGCTTCCAGTATTGTTCAAGAACAACTCGACGGAAACGATCGGTGCCAAAAGGCATATCATAGGCCGAGCCATGTTCAATCTGCAATTCAGCTGCCCTTTCCAAGATTTGGATGGGAACTCCAGGCAAGCTAGCACCTCCGTCGCCCTGGGAGGCATCAAAGGTGGGGCTATCCGGGTTCTTCTCAATATAGTTCTTAAGCGATTTGTTAATTAAGAACATTCGGGAAGGAGGTATGGGTGACATGTGCGAGAAATGATCGCTAACCGGCACAAGCGATGGATCATCAACCGCAAATACAGGCATATTCGGAGGAGCAAGAGAAGACATTAGACACTCCTTTCTTCAAAATCATGAAATCTTTTCTAAATAAAACGCCCCGTTGTTCACGGGGCGTCAGTACGCTTTAACCAGATTGGAGATGCGCTCCCAACCTTTTACGCACACCAACACCCCGCAATTTGCATGCGGGTATTTGTAGTGTTGGTAGTGGT
>DATCYX010000053.1:0-2931 GCA_036526235.1 Anaerolineales bacterium
CCCTGTATTAATTTGATAACCGGAGAAAATCTCCTCCGTTGCAGCTGCACCACCCAACACTTCCCTTCGTTCTAGGACAACAACCCTCAGTCCTGCTTTGGCTAAATAAGCCGCTGTCACCAGTCCATTATGCCCTGCACCGATGATTACAGCATCAAATTCTTCACCCTTTGAAACAGTGCTCATCATCGTAGATCCTTTAATATTCTTAATGCTGCTAGGCGACCCGGTGCACCCGAGATCCCGCCTCCTGGATGGGTAGCAGAACCACATTGGTAGTAGCCTTTGACTGGAGTGCGATAATTTGCATATCCTGGAGCTGGTCGTAAAAAGAAGAGCTGCGAGAGACTGAGCTCCCCTTGGAAGATATTTCCCTCGGTTAAACCAATAGACTGCTCAATATCATAAGGGGTTATCACCTGTCGGTATACTATGATGTCCTTTAGATTCGGAATATATTCGGATAGCGTATCGACTACTGCATCACCAAATGCTTCTCGGCGCTGCTCCCACGAGCCTTCTTGTAAGTGATAGGATGCATATTGCACAAAGCAAGACATGACATGCTTGCCCGGTGGCGCCATATTTGGATCTATCATGGATGGGATTATGATATCTATATAGGGGCGTTGCGAGAAATCCCCATACTTTGCCTGATCATAGGCGCGCTCAATATAATCTACGCTGGGGCTGATCGAAATCGCCCCGCGCAATGCAGCGCCCCCATCTGGCATGCGGGCTAATTGTGGGGCAGCATCTAGGGCTAGATTCACCTTGCCGGAAGAGCCCCTATACACATATTTGCGCACCGAGGAGACCAAGTCGTTGGGCAAGACATTTGGATCGACTAGTTTTAAGAACGTTTGGTTGGGATCCAGACTAGATACAACTACCTTGGCGGCTATTTCTTTGCCATCCCGTAGAGCTACACCAACAGCCCGCCCGCCTTTGACGATCACCTCACTTACGGGAGAATTTAGGCGTATCTCCGCTCCTAAGGAACGCGCAGCGCTGGCAATAGCTTGCGAAATACCACCCGTGCCACCTTTCGCAAAACCCCAGGAGCGAAAGTTGCCATCGATCTCACCCATGTAATGATGGAGGAGCACGTAAGCTGTACCTGGTGAGCGCGGCCCTAAAAATGTGCCAATGATGCCGCTGGCAGAGAGGGTTCCCTTGAGTGGCTCCGACTCAAACCAGCGTTCCAAGAAGTCTGCCGAACTCATGGTCATCAGCCGGGCGAGTGTGTGGATTTGTTCACCTGGCAGGTTGAGGAAGTGGCGAGCGAGCCGGTAAAGCCCAGCAAGATCATTGGGGTGCAAGCTGGCAGGATTAGGTGGATGGATCCCCAGGATATACTTTACCGCTTTTGCCATAAAGTACATAGTGTGGGAGTAATCCTCGTAGGCATCAGCATCTCTGGGGGAAAAACGAGCGATCTCCCGCATGTTGCGATAATGATCTGCGTCTCGATATAGATAATCTCCATCCGGCAAGGGTGTAAGGGTGCTCTCCAATGGAAGAATGGCGAGGCCGTGCTTTGGAAGATCTAACTCGCGGATAATTTCAGGCCTCAACAAGCTTACTACATAGGAGAAGACAGAGAATTTGTAGCCAGGAAAAATTTCCTCAGTGGAGCTTGCGCCACCAAGCACATGGCTTTGCTCCAGCACCAAAACCCTGAGCCCGGCTTTCGCCAAATAGGCACTTGTTACCAGCCCATTGTGACCGGCACCGATCACAATTACATCGTAGTTTTCGTATAGGCTTAAATCCGGCATGTTCTCAGGCTCTTTTCCTAACAGGATTGTAGAAGGGCAGGTCGGTGATAACAGCTTTGGCTCTGTGACGAACGTGTTCCACAGTGATCTCAATCTCTACACTATCACCCGGTTTTGCTAATGGATAATTCAAGCTAGCCAGGGCAATGTATTTCTTCATAATAGGGGAGAAGGTGTGGCTCGAGGCGTAGCCAATTTGGCGATTATGCTTATAAACCGGCAAGGATGTACGCGAAGCGCGACCAGCAACTAATGGTGGCAAATCCGCCTCCGAGAACAAGGCTTCAAGCGATTTCCAATTTACTTCAATTCCTGTGAACTGCCATTTCGAGCCACGCCGTTTTTCTTCCATCAAGGCAGCACGGCCTATAAAATTTTCCTTCTTGAGGTCTACTGTCCAGTCCAAGCCAAGCTCAAACGGAGAAGATTTTTGATCTGGAATGTGTGCTTTCCGTGACGAAATGTAGTCCACATCAATTAGTAAAAGGCCGGCCTCTATTCGGGCAATGTCTAAGGCGACCATACCCGCCGGCATCATGCCATACTTCACCCCAATCTCCATGAGCATGTCCCACACAGTATCTGCGTGTTTGGGATCCATCCAAAGCTCATAACCTAGATCGCCTGTATATCCAGTTCGTGTAACGGTTAGATTAATCCTGCCTGTTTTCGCATGGATCAAACGGTAGTAACGCAAGGCATCCAGATCGGACTTGGGGAGTAGGTGCTTCAGGACTTGCCTTGAATTTGGTCCTTGCACAGCCAGAGCTGCTAGGTCAGATGAAACATCAGTTACTTCGGCATCCATACCGATACCGTTGTCCTGAAGCCATACTAGGTTTGGGTCTGCAGCGGTAACGCGAAACAGGTTCTGCTCTAGATGAGCCACAGTGCCATCGTCAATTACTTTACCTTCATCGTTGCACCAAGGGGTATACATTACCTGACCAACCGCACACTTGGCGATATCCCTGGTCATCACGCGATTAAGTAAGCGAACAGAATCAGGACCGCGAATTTCATACTTGAATAAAGGCGAAACATCTATTAAAGCCACTGCGTTACGAATGGCATAATACTCGGCGTCGTGATTAATCTGATAAAGCGACGCAGCCAAATATCCCGACCAAGTGCGCCATTCGTGGCTTTT
>DATCYX010000054.1:0-4142 GCA_036526235.1 Anaerolineales bacterium
CTTCTCCGCATGGTCACTGAACATCTCAGGGGGGACTTGCTGAATACGATAGACGCGAAAAAAGACCACTAGCAATACTGCCGCCAGAAGAAGCAAACCCTGCCGGCTTATCCTAATTTGCCACTCTTTGGTCAAAAATATGGAGCGTATTTGCTTAAATAAGGATATAGACGCTTCACTAGGTTGCCAAACAGCCCATACCAGGGCAGCCAAGCCTAATGTCCAGAGTGACATATTCAGAGTGTTGAAGTTGTTGCCACTAAGGGCCAGGAAAGATATTACGCCCAGGGCAAATGAAATGACAAGGAAAAATGGGCGACGAATAACGGACCAAGAAGAAGTGCTAACTGAGGAAAACTGCTCATCTTCACCAGCTTGCGGGCTGACATCAACTGCCCACTCTGAGCGAAAATATGCCCATGCCAGGAAGGCCATGCCTAGCAGATACAGGACGACGCCCAGCTTCCATGAGCGTCCTGGACCAGGTTGCATGGTGAGCTGGGCGATTAACGCAAGTGCAAAAGCCAACAGGGAGCGCCAAGGGAGGACCACTTTCTTTAAGAAATCGCCTTGTAATGCATCCGGTGACGTAGGTAAAGCTCTCGCAACCCCAGGTGATGGAACCGCCCCCTGAATCGACAACTCTTCTCCCAAAGAGAAGCCCTCCTGGGACGCATGGACCCCTGCCCCTGTTTTCTCTGGAGCTTCTTCAAGCACTTCCTCTAGCGGAATTTCGATCTTCTGCTTTCGCCAGGGAGTAAGCTTGGCCTTAAGATAATCAAGTAGAGTAGGCTCTTCCATCACGATTTCTTTGCGAGAACGATCATGCTTTCGCCCATTCGAAGAGGTATGATACTCCATCCCAATATTGCCTGCAACCCCCCGGGCGCTCCAAAGATTAGTTTCTGCAGCCGAGTGGGTAGCCAATTTATATATGGGGCATCCCAGAAACCATCGGAAAAGACCCGCTTAGGCCATAGACCGTACCGGTGCAGGCTACCAATCCATTCATCGGGTGGCTTCATATTAATATGAGTCGGATCTTGATAGCCGATCCAACGCTCTTTTTTTACAGAACGCATTAGCGAATCCAAATTAGGCGTGGCTAGCAGAAGCAGCCCATCCTTCGCCAAAACGCGGCTCATTTCTTTTAAAGCATGATCAGGATCAGGCAGATGCTCCACCACATGCTTAGCAACCACAATCTGAAATGAACCATCCTGAAAAGCACCCAAATCCTCTGCTGAGAGGTAAGCAAAATGCCCCTGGGGAACATTCTGACGTGCCTGGGCCAATGCCCACGAATTGATGTCCACCCCAAAGACCTGATAGCTATCTGTCAGCCAACCCAACAAATGGCCTAAACCACAGCCTACTTCAAGCACCCGCCCATTTGGAGGGCCATGACGGCGGGCAAGAAGAGCGTAATAGCGGTTCGACCACCAATACTGGCTGAAGCGGGCAAATGAAACATTGGCATATGCCGCCCGCATGAAATAGGTATCGTCGTAGGGATTTGAAGAACCGGTCATGAACGAGTGCTCTCCTATTCTCAGCCTGCAACCTTCCTGGTTATATAAAAAGTGAATGTGCCTTGAGGGTGAGGGTTTGGCTGGGCATAGGGGCGCGCAATGCGTTCAGTCAAAGCTAGATTCCAACGCGTTCGAGCCAGTATCCAGCGTCCTGTCAACACATGCGGAAGCAAGCTCGGTGCACCAAAGTAGTGACCCCACTCCAGCATGTGCAGAGCTGCGGGCGAAAAATAATGCCACCATTTCTCCACTGTGAATCCTGCAGCCTCTAACCATAAGCACCAAACTTCAGGGGGTTGAGCATGTTGGACACGAGAAATGCGCCGAAACCACTCAGTATATGCTTTACCTAAGCCGTTCAGGCGGGCACGTGCCAAAATCCCAGGCACCGAAAGTTCCGACAAATAGCGTGGATTGGGCACACAAAACAGAAATAGCGCACCTGGCTTGAGAACACGCGCCGTCTCCGCCAGTACGTCTCGGACATGCGGAATATGCTCAAGAACTGAGTTGCTAAACGCACTACCGAAGTAACCTTCTGGAAATGGCAGTGCTCCAGCATCACTTTGAACTAGTGAGCGATAACTACCGAGGCGGGCAGCCTGACGAATCGCGGTGCCCCCAGGGTCAACCCCTACATCGACTGGCTTTTCAAAAACCAGGGAGGCGAAGTGACCATCTCCACAACCGATATCCAATTGTGGGGACGGCAATTCGATATCCTGGTAATACTCAGCCTCAACTGCCCGCACCAGAGCGCGGAAGTATGGGAGATCGCGAAGGTGTAGCCAGAGAAAATCCTTTTCTTGCATATATTGACCAATAAACTTTTCTACTTCTTCGCCAGCATGTCCTCAAACATCTCTTCATACAATAAGGCGATAGCATCTGGTGTAAATCGTTGGGCAATAGCACGCGGATCCTTGTGGTATTGATCCGGTTCGGCCAGGATAGCTTGTATAGCGTTAGCTAATGCGCCCGAATCTCCAATTGGCACCACCTTGCCCATACCGGTGGTAAGTATGGGTTGCCGCACGCCAGGTAATGCGGAGGCCACACAAGGAACCCCATGCATCATCGCTTCGATTTGCACCAATCCAAAGGCTTCAGTCGAATTCAGGCTTGGAACAACTAGCACATCCAGATTCGGGTAAAAAGCCGCCATTTGATTGGGGTTCAGCACCCCCAAAAACTCCCACTGACCTTGTTGCTGATATCTTCGTATCACCGGCATCAAGCGGTTATAGTATTCCCTCTCACCCAATACATCTTCATACTGCCCGGCAAAGAGAACCTGTGCCCGGGGAAATTTTTCGATGATGCTCGGTAATGCATCCAGGAGAATTTCTACCCCTTTTTCTGTTGCCAGGCGAGCAGCCATACCAATAACCGGCCGGCGCTCTGATGTATTGTGAGCCTCTGCAAATGCCTCGACGTCACCATGCGGAACCGCAGGTAATTCTACTGGCGGTGGTATGATTTGCAGCTTATGTTTGTAATTGGATAGGTAGGGAGAATTGTCGGCGTAATCTTGGGTGTAGGTCACGATCCGATCTGCCAGCTTTGCCGCCATGTGATGGACCAGGTGCACTCCCCGGTTTAGAAAATAGTTGAACGGATTGGGTGGCAATTTAAGATCGCAATGATAAGTCAAAACAGTGGGCTTGCGCAGGAGACGACCGCGCAGCGCTACTCCCGGTGCGTCAAACTGTGGCAAATGCAAGTGAACCACATCATGCTCTTGAACCAAACGCGTCGCCATGAAGCCAAATGCGGGTGCAATCACCCCTTTGCTAATGCGTAAAGCGACAGGGGCGCGAACGACCCGCACACCATGCTGCATTTCATCTCGGGCCAAAGACCCATCGTACTGGGTGGTAAAAACAGTAACCTGGTGACCGCGCCTGGCAAGTGCGCGTGCCAATCGCTCGGCATAAATTGTCAAACCGCTGGTATGCGGTCGGTAATAAGTAAGAACGGTAAGAATTCGCATGGATACTATCTAAACAACTCCCGATTTTCTAGCACCCACTCATAGAGTCGCTTCAGACCCTTTTTTACACCGATTTTCGGAGCCCATGCTAAATCTCTCTCGGCTTTGCGGATATCAGAGACGTAAATCTTCTGGTCTCCAGGGCGCCAATCACTCATTTTAGGGTGAATTTTTTGCCCCATCAGGTTTTCAAGCAGCGCACCAAACTCCGTCCACACAGCAATTGCATGATCCGGACCACCGCCAATGTTATAGACTTGACCAGCGGCAATATCAATTCGCTCCAAGGCAGCATCATAGGCATCCAGCAGGTCATCAATAAACAGCACATCGCGCACCTGTTTACCGTCGCCATAGATAGTAATTGGTCTGGAAGCGACTACCGCAATCATAAACCACGCCAGCCAGCCCTGATCCTCAATACCAAATTGCCTTGGTCCATAAATGCAGCTCTGGCGAAATACGACGGTTGGCAGACCATAGATGCGGTAATAATCACGCGTGTATTGATCCCCACTACCTTTAGAACAGCCATATGGAGAGTGGAAATCCAGCGAATGGGTTTCCGGGATTCCCTTGGGTAGATGGGCATATTGATAACGAGTCTCGCCTTCGAG
>DATCYX010000055.1:0-13224 GCA_036526235.1 Anaerolineales bacterium
TTCAAGAGTGTCATTGGTCCTCCAAAGATATAACCGTTTAATCTAATTGTGCGATGATAGCACCCATCGGCTCGATATCATAGCCAGGCAGCGCCTCGATCGCCTGGCGGAACTCTGCCTGGTGCAGCAAATCCAATACAGGTGCGAGCAACTCGCTCTGGTAGTATTCCTGCGGGATAACCAGGTCGTAGCGCTCCTGGAATAAAGGCAAGAAATCGAGATCAAGCGCCTGAGCCGCAGCGGCGATGCCCAGACCACAATCTGCGCGACCCGATGCAACCGCAGCGGCTACTGCAAGATGGGTGTACTCCTCTTGCCGGTAGCCAGCGACAGACTCTGCTGCAATCCCGAGCGACGCCAGATGGTAATCCAGCAGCACCCGCGTACCCGCCCCGCGCTGGCGGTTGACAAAGGTTACGTCGGGACGGGCTAGATCTTGTAGGGCGCGGATATGTTTGGGATTACCGCGCGGCACCAACAGGCCCTGCTGCCTTCCCACCAAGGCTACCACGGTCACCGCCACCCCCGGCAGATACTCACGAACAGAGCGCAAGTTGAACTCGCCCGTCTCAGGATCGAGCAAGTGCGACCCTGCCAGGTGAGCCTCCTCGCGGCGCAATGCCACCAGACCTCCCTGGCTGCCCACATTGGCAGATGCCAGGCGGCGGTTTTTCGCAGCCAGGAATTGCGCCATCACATCCAGGGTGATGTCGTGGGAGCCAATGGCGAAGATGGTGCGCTCCAATTCGCCAGGGGAGCGGTAGAGCCGCACCAGCACCTCCGCCCCGGAGGGCAGGCCTTGCGAGCCACGCGGCAAAATAGCCAGGCCATCGGCTCTCACCAGCGACGTGATCACTCCTGCCCCGCGCGCCAGGGGCGCAGCCAGCAATCGCGATCCCACACGACCCACCGCAACGCGCAGGTAGTCATCATCGCCTGCTGGGGAGGTCACTTTGCGGGTCAGCTCTGCGCGTACAGTCAGGGGCTCGTCGGGCTCTAACCCCAACCAGCGCCTGATCAGCGGCTTGACGAAGATTTCACCCGTTAAAGCCGCCGATACAGGATACCCCGGCACGCCGATAATGGGTAATTTTGTCTGCGTCTCTTGCCCAGCAGGCTGTGCGAGGCGACCCCTATCGATCATGCCTAAGATCACCGGGTGCCCTGGGCGCACAGCCACGCCATGCACCAGCAGCTCCCCCAGAGATTCGACAACCCGGGCGGAGAAGTCCTCCGAGCCTGCGGAGGAGCCGGCATTCAGGAGAACCAGGTCATGCCCCTGAGCTGCCTCGATTACCCTTTGGCGGATTTGGTCGAAATCGTCGGGTGTTATCGGGTAGCGCGTCGCCCACCCTCCCCACTCATTGACCTGGGACGCCATCACCAGGGAGTTATACTCGATAATATCGCCAGGGCGCACCGGCTGGCCTACCGGCACCAGCTCTGTGCCCGTGGGCAAGATGGCAACACGCGGTTTGCGCGCCACGCGCACGCGCTCGTGCCCGCAAGCTGCAATGGCACCCAGGTCCACCGGGCGGAGCACATGCCCGGCAGGCAATACCAATTGGGTAGCGACAATATCTTCCCCCAAGGGGCGCACGTGCTGCCAAGGCGGCAGCGCGGCGCGAATGCGAATAGCAGCCGGGCGGCGAGCATCCGGGGAATGCTCCCCCTGTGCATCCAAAGGCTCGACATTCTCAATCGGGATCACCGCGTTAGCCCAACCAGGCAGAGGATCGCCGGTGTCCACGTAGACTGCCTGAGCGCCCAGCGCCAGCGTCACTGGTGAAGTGGGCATGGCGTTGTCGGTATCCCCAGCGCGAACAGCAAAACCATCCATCGCCGCCGCGTGATAGTGCGGTGAAGAGATCTTCGCCCACACTGGCTCAGCTAGCACGCGCCCCAGGCAGCTCTCATTCAGAGGGATCTCCTCAGCAGCAAGCACACCCCAGCGCCCGACCTCTTCGAGAGCCTGCTCCAGGCGTGACTGAGCTTCAGGGAGTGGGATATCATGAAGGTATATTGACATCGCTTAGGTCCAATACATTAAAGGGGTTAATAACAACATCTGATTACGGATTGCCTGGTTGCTGGTCGTTTCTCAAGCGTTTACCGCGATCCGGGACGCCCGACCACGGCAACAAGGCCTTGAATTGTTGGAGATCGTACTCGCTGCGCACCTCGATGCGGCTCAAATAATAACGCGTTTTTTCGGTATGGCGGGATGAAGTCCCCAATCCTACAGCTGCCAGATAGCCCTCCTCTTTGACCAAGCCGGTGATGTATTTGGAGGTCAGGCCATAGGGGAATGCGAACGTCTCCAGCGGCGAGCCAAGCAACTCTTCCAGCTTCAGGCGCGATTCGACAATCTCGCGTTGCAGGCTCACCGACTCGCTACGCAGGTTGGGATGCGACCAGCTATGGCTGCCAATTTCCCAGCCGGCGTCGAAGAGCTCGCGTAGCTCTGCGGGTTTCATATATTTGCCTTTGCCGATCTGGCCCGCTATGGCATAAGCAACCCCGCGGAATCCGTAGTGCTGCATGATCGGCAGGGCGTGGTTCACCACATCGCGATAACCGTCATCGAAGGTGATCACCACCGGCCTGGGGGGGAGCTCAGCGCCTTCAACCAGCGCCTCCACCAGCAAGGATAGAGGTATCGTCGTATAGCCCCAACGGTGCAAAATTCTCATCTGATCCTCGAAGACATCGGGGGATATGAAGTATCGAGAAGACGGGTCCCGATTAGCGACATGGTGGTAGAGCAGGATGGGGGCGACAACCTCTCCGGGCGAGTTCCAAATCCACTGGGGCGTGGGGGTCGATGTAGGCGTTGGCTCAGCGGTCGGTGGCAATGCAGTCGCCGCGACCGTTGGCGTAGATGTGGCTTCTACAGGCAAAACCGTTTTGGCTAATGCAAGTTCTTTCACCATATCCCTGGTGATGGATTTTCCGGTGAGCTGAGGGGAATCGTCCACAGGGCTTTGCGAAACATCTTCTTTCACCCAGCTAGGCGAAGAGAGGATAATGATGATCAGAAGGACCAAGAAGCCATATTTTACAGGCATAAAATCGAACTTCCCAAAGGCGAAAAAGCGCTCTCAACCTGCCTGATCCAGGCGCGAAACCAAGCTGATCAAATGCCCGCTGGAGCGCAAGGCTCGTATGGCATTTTCCAGCACCTCATCTTTGACCAGGATGTAATCGGTGCTGTAGGTGGAAAGAGCAAAGATGGACACCCCAGCCTGCGCTAACGTGGCTGCCAGTTCCGCCAGCACACCAACCAAGGAAAAATCCAGCGGACCGCTGATTTTCAGGGCGCGCCACCCCTGCTCAGCCTGAACCCCCGGTGGTACAAACCGCTGGGCACACACTATAGTCAGCTCATCGCCATCGCGTATCACGGCCAGCAAATCGCTCTGCCCAGCCCATGGGGGCAACTCCTCGTCCGGCGAAAGCTGGCACACAGCCAGCAGTTCAGGCAGTACGCTCAGCTCCATCAGAAGAGATACACCTCGACCTGTTCTCCAGCTTCTAAGCCGGTGGCATCCGCAGGAATACGCACCAATCCATCGGCGCGTGCCAGCGAGAAGATCAAATTACTCTTGCCAAAGACCGGGTCAGCTTGATAGCCGCCTGCGCCAGGGACCAACCGCACGGGTATCCAGTCTTCCCGGCCTGCCTGGGAGGAGAGGTTTAGTGTCAAGCGGGCTGAAGCGCTGGGGCGTGGTTGTCGATATGCAAGTCCGAGCAGCGCCTCAACCACGGGTATCACAAACAACCAGGCGATCACCAGGGCGCTCACTGGGTTGCCAGGCAATCCGATGACTGCTTTATTGTTGCATACAGCTAAGATCGTCGGCTTGCCAGGGCGCACATTGACCCCATGCACCAGCACCCCTGGCTTACCCAGGCTGTTGACCACCTGGGATGTCAGGTCGCGCGTGCTGGCAGAAGAACCTGCTGTGATCACCACTACATCGCATTCAGCCAAAGCTTTGGATCCAACTTCCCGCATGACCTTCTCCTGGTCAGACACGATGCCATAGCGCACAGGCTGGCCGCCTGCCGCATCGACCAGAGAACTCAACGTGTAGGCGTTGACGTCTCGCACCTGTCCCGGGCCAAGGGTCTTCTCTGGGGACACCACCTCATCGCCACTGGAAATGATCCCGACCCGCGGCCTACGAGACACCTGCGTTTTGATCATACCTAAGGCCATCAAGCCCCCGATCTCAGCAGGGCGTATCCGGACGCCAGCAGGTATCACCTCATCGCCGGGCAAAACGTCTTCACCAACCTTGAGCACGTTCTCACCAGCAGCCACCGCGCGCAGCACCTCCACTTCGCCAGGGCGCGCGCTCTGGGTATGCTCAACCATAACCACGGCATCTGCCCCTTCGGGAAGCATACCGCCAGTATGGATCAAAGCGCACTGTGCTGCAGCCAGTGAAAAGCCCGGCACTCCGCCCATAGGGATCTCACCAATCAGTTGCAAATAAGCGGGCAAGGAATCGCTGGCACCAAATGTATCCCCAGCGCGTACGGCATAACCATCCACAGTGGTGCGCGGGAAAGATGGCAAAGGGTGCGGTGCAATTACGGGTTCTACCGTCACCCTGCCTAACGCCTGTTCAGTGTCAATCTCTTCCGGCTCAGGATGGATGGGTAAATGCGCTAATAGCTGGGATAATGCCTCTGGGGGAGGGAGAAGTTCCAAAAACTCGGGCATACTTGATGGTCATCCGGGTTTGTCGATTCGTGAATAATCTACGAATCACATACTATCTTGTCCAAAACGCGAAGGTTAAAAGATAGGTTGTCGTCGCAAAAAGCACTACCGCGGTCAGTTTGAGCGCCATCCAGTTGGGCTTGACCCCCTCAGCGATGCGCCGCATCTGCCAGATCTGAAGCAAGCCCAGTGGCAAAGTCAACAACGCTGGCAAGCCAATGAACAGCGGCATGCCAAAGGTAAGGGCCAGGCCAATCAGCAGAAACGCAACGAAAATCATGCCGTTGTGCAGCCCCATCCCGCGCTGCCAACCCAGGCGCACCATTAAATTGCGCCGATCTTGCTTAATATCTATTGCATAGTCCGGCAACTCGAATGCCATGATCAAAGCCAGCATCAAGGCAGTCAGCGGAAAGGTGCTCATCGCCAGCAAACGGTGTAAATCACCTTCTTGCAGAACAAAGGCAAATGCGGGCAGCAAATTAGCATACAAGATGGCGATAACCAATTCTCCGTACCCCGAGTATGCCAGGCGGACCGGGGGTACAGAATAGAACACCGCGCCCAGGCACGCCAGCACCATGACCAGCCAGGCTACCGGTGATAGGCGCAACTCGCGTAACATCCACACGCTCAACGTGGCAACCACTGTCAGGCTTACTGCAGCTGTCACCAGCATGGTGACAGGTGTTCTTATTGGACCAATCTTCCCATCCCCGCCCGACAATGGATCGCGGTAAGGATTGCTCGCCTCACTAACTGCTGTGTAATACTCATACAGAAACACCCCACTCAAATGCAGGGCGATCACCCACAACTGCCCGACTAGATAAACACTCCAATCGATGCTCGTGCCCAGGTAATCAGCTACCCCAGCGCCCAAGGCATAGATTAAGACAGCACCTAGCAGGAAGAGCGGGCGCGAGATGCGAAAAAATAGGACAAACGGATTTTGCGAACGGCTATCAGCCATCTTGTTCGGGTTCGCTGGAATTCATCATCCTGCGGATTTCTCTGAGGTGGATCTGATTATGGCGGTACATCATTTTCAAGATGTCCGCAATAGATGCCATGCCCAGCCAGGGATGTCGTCCTGTCTTTGTCAGGTCATCCGGGTTCATGTTGGCTGCCAGCGCAGCGCTTTTTTCTCGAAGAAAGGCAAATTGCCCTAACAGCTCGTCTGTGGAGGCTTCCTTCAAGCTGGCTACCTTGCGCTCATTATAGGCATTGAGATCAAAATCATCAGGTGACCCAAGCCCTCCCGCCAGGATATTCTCCACAAGACGAGTCATCCCCGACTCGGCAGACACAAAATGGGCCAATACCTCCCGCACGGTCCACACAGAACCTTCTGTGTACATGATGGCGCGCCACTGGTCTGGCCTTAACTCGCGGAAAAACTCAAGGGTTCTTTTACCCTCGACCTGCATGCGCTCCGCGATACGGGTGGGCGAGTCAGTCATTCGAATGTTCCTTATGGCTCCATGGGATAGCCAGCGTTGGACCAGGCGACGAATCCGCCTTTGACAGGCATGACTGAATTGAAGCCGTTGTTTTGCAGTAGTTGCGCCGCACGGGCGCTTGACTCTTCAGCCGGTCAGGTTCAGTAAGTGATGATCCAGTCTGACGGATTGAGTTCACTGATCCGGTTGGGCAGCTCAGCCAAAGGGATAGATAATGCCCCGGGGATGTGACTCTGGGCATAAGAATCAGCGCTGCGCACATCTACAAACACGGCGCTACCTGTATCGTAGGCTGCCTTGGCATCTGCGAGGCTGACGCGGGCTATATCAGGGTAATTTTCTTCTTCTACCGGAGAGCTGGGTTGAACTAACTCTGGAGGACTCAAAGTCATGTTGTAGTACCACACGCCGGCACCCAAGATGAGCACCAAACCCAGAGCTACCAGAACAAACGGCAAGATGGAAGGAGAGGTACGTCTTTGTGGCATGAAACCTCCATCAGAATTGACGTTTAAAGATACGCTATCAGCGAGATGATACCATAAATCCCCCTTGCTTCAGATTAACCCCATGGATAAACCGGGGCAAACGCATTTGGGCGATTTCCCACCACTGAGGAGAGAAACCAGGGTGCCGCTACCTGCGAAAGAAATTCGAGACGAAGAACCAGAGGTTTGCAGGGCGCTCGGCTAAGCGGCGGATGAAATAGGGGTACCACTCTGTGCCATATGGCACGTAAATGCGCACCGGGTAGCCATCTGCAGCCAGTTTTTGTTGGAGATCACGACGGATACCGTGTAGCATCTGAAACTCCATCGCCTTCTTCGGCAATCCAATTTGCTGCGCGTAGTTTAAGGCATTGATCACGCGTTGCTCATCATGGGTTGCAAAAACTGGCGGAGGAGGAATCCTACCGTCATCGCTGATCTGCGGGCAGCCTCGTTGCAAGGCACTATCCATCATCAGGCGTGCCAGGAGATCATAGTTGGCATCCACATCCTTTTTCTTTGGAAAAGCCACATCGGGCGGTTCCTTGTAGGCCCCTTTACACAGACGCACGCCGGTACACTCCTCGCACAGGGAATGAATATCCTGCTCGCTGCGGTACAGGTAAGACTGAATGACTACGCCGAGATGTTCGAAGCCATGCTCGAGGTGTGCCTTCCGGTAGAGAGCCAGAGTCTTATCCACCCAAGGGGAATCCTCCATATCAATACGAATGTAGGTACCCACCTGTCTGGCTCGCTCCAAGATGGTCATCAAGTTCTCCTCGCACAGGCTTTCGTCCAGCGCAAGGCCAATTTGTGTCAGTTTAATCGACACATAGGAGCGCACACCAGTTTGCTGGATTGCGTCTAAAATCCTCAGGATGTCTTGTGTCGCCCGGCGAGCCTCGTCGGGATTGGTGGTGTGTTCGCCCAGATGATCCAGCGTGGCGTTGATCCCTTTTTCATTTAACTTTTTTACCACATTGATCGCATCATTCAGAGTCTCCCCTGCGATGAAGCGTGAGGCGGCCTTCCAAGCAATACTCCAGCTTGTGACAATTTTCCGCGCCCAAGCGGCTTGTGAGAGATAAATGAGGAAGGAGCGAAGCATATCTGAATACCCTCATGTTGCTGTTAATGATACGAAACCCAACCCCTCGGGGTCGGCAATGTCAGTCTCATGCAGAAATTTGATCAAGCGAATCCATTGTAGCATAAATCACTTTTGAAGTCTGTTTACAAGCATCCTGCCTCCAGCCGACAAACTTCACATTAAAGGTCAACTCTGATCAAGCAAATGAGGGAGATTTGTGCGAAGCAAGCCGTCTAATACCCTAATCCGTGTTCAGCTTTACTGCTTGCATTCACCTATCCCTGGCACATTTCTTGCAACAGGTTATAATCAGATATTGCACAAAAGGAAAAAACATGCTGCAACAGTCCCAGGCTCCTATCACCCGCCCCATAACCACCGCTCACCTGGCGACGACGATGTCGTTGATGAGCTTAACCGCCATCGAGTTGCACGAGCGAATCGAGGCGGAGCTAGCCTCCAATCCGGCCTTGGAGCTGGGTGAAAAACATCACTGCACTTCCTGCGGGCGTCCCCTGGTTGAGAAAGGAACCTGCCTGGTGTGCAGCCGGCTCTCACCAGGGTTAGGGGAAGAACCCATCGTGTTCATCTCCCCGCGCGAAGACTTCTATCTCCCGGCACGCCAAAGCACATCCAATGGAATACCCGGCGACGAGATCACCGCCGAGACAGAAGATTTGCCCACCTATGTCCTGCGTCAGATCGCCCCTGAGCTAGCCCCCGAAGACCGCCTGCTGGCAGCCCACTTGCTCACCAGCCTGGATGAAGACGGGCTACTGCGCGTCCCCCTGATCGAGTTCGCCCGCTACCATCACCGACCGCCTTCCCATATTGAGCAACTTTTAAAGCTGATCCAGCGCGCTGACCCGATAGGCGTTGGCAGCTCATCTCCCGAAGAAGCAATGCTGGTGCAACTTGAAGTCCTGGGAGAAACGCAGTCCATCCCCCCTATGACCGACCAGGTCATCCGCCAGGGCATAGGGTTGCTCTCACGCCGCCACTTCACGGAGTTGGGCAAATTGCTAGGCATCCCTGCCTCCCAGGTCAAACAAATCGCTCGCTTCATCAGCGGTAACCTGAACCCCTATCCTGCCCGCTCCCACTGGGGCAATGTCCATCAAGGTGCCGAACCGGCACAGGACGTATATCACTTCCCCGATATCCTTATCAGCCGGCTGAACGACAACCCCGACTCGTCCCTCATCGTCGAAGTGATCTCCCCTTTGGCAGGCAGGTTGCGGCTAAACTTACTATTCCGACAATCGATCCGTCTCGCGCCTGAAGACAAGGTCGAGGAGTGGCAGAACGACTTGGAGCAGGCATCCTTACTGATCAAATGCCTGCAACAACGCAATCACACCATCGTGCGCTTGATGCAGCGAATCGCGGCCATCCAGCGGCATTTCATCTTACACGGTGATGCTTACCTGGAGCCGCTGACACGCGCCAGCCTGGCTGAAGAACTCCAGGTGCACGAATCCACTATCTCCCGCGCGGTAGCCGGAAAAGCGGTACAATTGCCCAATGGCAAGATCGTGCCACTCTCGAAGATGTTCGACCGCAGTCTGCACATCCGCACCGAACTGCGCCAGATCATCGCCCATGAGTGCCAACCACTCACGGATACGGAGCTTGCGGCATTATTAAAGAAAAAAGGCTACCGGGTGGCTCGCCGCACCGTAGCAAAATACCGTGCTATGGAGGGCATACTGCCGGCTCACTTACGGCAACCCCTGCAGACCGCTGGCTAGTGGATTGATGAATACCCCACTCAAACTCAACATGCTCCCCGGATTGCGCCCCACACCAGGACTGGCCGAGATTGAGAGCATGATGGAGCTATTCAAATCCGCCTGTCTCTTGGTGGAATCTCGCAATCGACGCATCCTGCTGGCCAATTCCCAGGCCACAGAGCTGACCGCCTACACTCGAGGCGAGTTGTCTGGGATGGCTTTTTCCAAGCTGATTGACCAACCCAATAAGCATCCTTTCTGGGAGTCCCCCTCTGGACAACCCTTCCCTACTGCGCTAACTCTGCTTAGACGTAATGGGGCAAAAGTTAGCGTGCAAGCGACGCGACACGAACTGGCAGCCCATAGTAAATGGGCCATCATCCAATTGGAAGAATCGCATGTAATCGAGCAACGCCAGAGCCAGCAGCGCCGACAGTCGGGGATGATACAGAGCATGGTTACCATCAGTCAGGCCATTGGGCTGCCTGATCTAAGCGAAGCCATCACAATGATTTTAGAAGCAAGCCATGAGATTACCGGTTGCGACAACATCGGTGTCTATCTTCAAGAAATGGCCACCAAAGGGCAAGGCTTTGAGATGGTTCGCTATGCCCAGCATGGCGCAGATAATATCCTACCTGAGCGCTTACCTGCCCAAGATCTGGTGCATCTACGTGCCCCCAATTACTGGATTCCTGGGAAGCGTTCTGCCTCCAGCCTACACCGTGCGGCTCGTAGCGCTGGGTTGGCCTTTCTAGCTTCTGCCCCATTGGGACAGGATAAAGCCCCGGTTGGCTTTATTGCCATAGCCGGGGGTGCCCCGATAGCACAAAATGAAATCTTGCCTCCCTTGGAGATCCTAGCGAATATTATCGATGTGCTGATCCAAATTCACACACGCACCACAAATTTAGAAAAATCTCTTGGCGACAACATTCGCGCTCGCGCATTAGAGAAGACCAGCATGGATGCCATTGAAGACGGCATAATTGTACTCACACCGACACTCAATGTGGTGCGGCTGAATCCAGCTGCTGAGACAATCCTGGGTTACACAAACCGGGAGGCGAGTAACCGGCCAGTCGAAGACATTCTCATCGGTACTGGTGCGTTAACCACCTCCCTGGAGCTCGCCCTGCAGGGCGTACCCACCATCAAACAAGAGAATCCACACCTCTACCGTCGTTCTGGGACACCCTTCCTTGCCCAGGTTAGCATCATACCAGCACATGTGGAAGATCATTTAGAGGGCATCGTGGTCCTGATACAGGACTTGAGCGAACAGGAGCAAATCCAGGTCCAGGCAGAGCAACTCAAACAGCGTGCTGTGCTTGGCGAAGTATCCTCAATCTTCGCCCACGAGGTGCGCAATCCTATCAACAACATTAGCACTGGTCTGCAAGTCATGGCCTACAACTTATCCCCCGACGATCCTCATCAGGAGGTGATCTCCCGCTTGCAGCGCGATTGTGAGCGCCTGGATGAATTAATGAAATCTGTATTGACCATCGGTCGCCCAGCGGAATACAAATTGGGTCCAACTGACCTGAGCATGCTGGCAACTCGTCTGGTGGAGCGTTTTAAGCCACGCATGGTGAACGCCAATATTCAACCATTCCTTCAGATTGAGCCTTCCTTGCCTCTGGTGAATGGCAACTTGCTCGCCTTGGACCAGGTCTTCATCAACCTGATCAATAACGCGATTGAGGCGATGAGCGAAAAAGGGGGCACCCTGGCATTGAGATTGCAGACCGCCACAGATGGTGATGGCAAACGCTTCGTAGAGGTCAATGTAGCTGACAACGGTCCTGGCATTCCTAAAGAGGTACAGGAACGCCTTTTCCAACCTTTCTTCACCACCAAAAAAGATGGCAATGGCCTAGGTTTGGTGATCACCCGCCGCATCCTAAATGCCCATAAGGGGACAATCACCCTCACCAGCTACCCAGGCGCTACCATATTTCACGTACAAATTCCCGTTCTGGAGTCGCCATGAGCTTGACCGTTCTGATTGTAGATGATGAAGAAAATGCCCGCTATAACATCAGCTCGTTCCTGGGAGCCCACGGGTACGAGGTGTTGGGTGTATCCACATTAAGTGAGGCCCGCGAGACGTTGCGCCGCGGTAATGCGGATATCATTTTGCTCGATGTAACACTTCCTGATGGATTCGGCACCGACCTACTTGAAGAAACCGCACATATGCCCAATCGCCCCCCGATTATTATGATCACGGCGTATGGCAATATCGAGATGGCGGTAAATGCCATGAAAAACGGCGCGCACGATTTCTTACCCAAGCCAATCCAGCTTGCTGAACTGGAGAAGTCAATCCAGCGCGGCGGGGAACTCGTTGCCTTGCGCAGAGAGTTGGCACACCTGAGATCGGTTCAGCACAACCAGGTTGATTTTGTCGTTGGGCAGACGCCGGTGATGCGAAACCTACTTAACCAGGCACAACGCGCCGCGGCTGCATCGGTCTCGGTCCTGATCACCGGAGAGACAGGCACAGGCAAAGAAGTATTGGCGCGCGCCATCCACGGCATGGGGCCACGCTCCAGCAAGCCCTTTATCGGTGAAAACTTTGCCGCCATCCAACCTACGGTTTTGGAATCGGAGTTGTTTGGCTACGAGCCAGGGGCTTTCACGGGCGCGGAGAAGCGCAAGATTGGCCTGATGGAAGTGGCAGAAGGTGGCATCCTGTTCCTGGATGAAATCTCCTCCTTATCAGTGGATATGCAAGCCAAGCTGCTGCGCGCCTTAGAGGAGCGCGCCTTCAGACGGGTTGGCGGCAACAACCAGATTCGTGTGGATGTGCAATTCCTGGCAGCCTCCAACCGTCACCTGCCCACACTGATTACCGAAGGCAAGTTCCGCGAGGATCTTTACTATCGCTTGAAGGTGGTAGACCTGCACCTGCCACCGTTGCGCGAGCGCAAGGAGGACATTCCCGAGCTGGTAGGATTGTTTATACGCCAGCTCAACCCACGTATGGGACTTAATATCACGGACGTCACACCGCGCGCCCTACAGGCTCTTATGTCTCATAATTGGCCTGGAAATATCCGCGAACTTCGCAACATCATTGAGCGAGCCATGCTTTTCTGTGATGAAGCAGCCATCGATTTGCCCCACCTGCCTGCTGAGTTATCGAACGGTAAAGAATAATTTGCGCAGTCGAGCGTGGATTATCTCGTACCTTTATTTGATTTATTTTCTGGTAAAATAAACCCTATCCTGTTCAACACACCACCATTCCATCCACGGAGGTTTGATCTATGACCTATATCATCACCAGTCTATGCCTGCGCGACGCCGGTTGCGTTGAAGTCTGCCCCGTCGAGTGCATCGTGCCAGGAAAACCGCAAGAAGAATGGCCGTGGTATTATATCGACCCGGATACCTGCATTGACTGCGGAGCGTGTGTCCCGGAGTGCCCGTATGAAGCCATCTTCCCCGAAGATGAGGTGCCTACGGATTACACTGCCAAGGGCGGAGAATATGTCAGCAAAGTCGGTCTAACCGGACATTATGAGGGTACCAACCACCACGACGAAGCGGTTGTCCTTGATTCCGTCCGCCAGCTAGAAGCCGGCGAAGTGGTTGATTTGACCGCCGACAACCAAGCCAATTACGATTATTTCACATCTGGCCCAGGCTACAGTGCCCTCGAATAACAAGGCTGGATAAATATTCAAAAAATAAAGTGGCAGGC
>DATCYX010000056.1:0-13103 GCA_036526235.1 Anaerolineales bacterium
CACTATCGGGAGGTAGGTTTGTTTCAGAGCTGAATAAAATATATCATTCGACTACAATGATCAGGGAATTCAGGTTGGATAGATAAAACGCCGTTCTCTATGATAAACCTGATTTTATGGTAACGGATTCCAAAGCTGAGACAGCCCAATGGCTGCCAATGCCAGGAGAGCCGCCGCGCCTGCGAAGAAGGCGGTGATCTCCGTGGTGACGCGAGTCGTTTCCAGGTGTGCTGGCACATCCGCAAAAACGTCTAGCAGTTCATCTGCACTTTCCGCCAGGTAGTATTCGCCACCTGTCAGTGTAGCCACTTCCTTAAGTGTCTCCTCATCCAAGCCTCGTCGGAATCTACCGCCCCCACCGAAACCGCTAAACCCACTGAAGAGGTCGTCGAACTCTATCCCGCCCAATTGCTGACGTGTGCACTTGAACGGCGATCCTGTAGGCGTGCCAAAACCAATCGTGTACACTCGGATGCCACGCTCCGCAGCCGCTATGGCTGCTTCCAGTGGCAATACTCCCCTATTGCTAGCTCCATCCGTTAGAAGGACGATGATGTCTGGCTGGTAATTTCCTTCCGGCACATCAATCGATCCACTTGCATCAACTTCGCTAAACACTTCCACAGGTGCCACATCCGGATTTACTTCGGCAATCGCATCAATCGATCGCAAAATTGCGCTTCCGATCGCCGTACGCCGTGCTGTGACCAGGTTGCGCACTGCATCCAATAGGATTTCCCTGTCATTAGTGGGTGGCACGATCAACTCGGCGAACCCGGCAAAAGCGACGACCCCAATCCGCGTAGCCGCTTCCTGGTTAAGGATGAATTTTTCGGCTGCTGCCTGGGCTACCGTCAAGCGGTTGGGTGGGATATCGCTGGCGCACATACTCCACGAGACATCCAGCGCAAGCATGATCGTCGCACGGCTGGATGGCACCTGCACGCTGGCAACCGGGCGCGCCATCCCCACGATCAGGCTGGCTAGCGCGATCAAGAACAAAGCGAACGGCACGTGTCGACGCCACCTGGATTGCCTGGGTACCGCGGCCCGGACCAGAGACAGGCTTGAATAATGGATCGTAAAACGCTTTCGCCGCCGTAGCACCCACGCATATATACTTATGAGTACAGGTATTGAGATCAGCAGTGTTAACAATGCAGGCCACAGGAATCCCATAATTCACATCCATTCAGGGTAAACGACCAAGCCCGACCAGTGAGAGCCCGCCGCCCGCCAGGAGAACCAGAAAACTTAAGCCTGCCAGGAGCGACGTGATTTCCATTTTTTCTGGCTTGACGACGAATTGCAGGTCCAGGTTCTCATAGACCTTTTGCAGATCGTCATTGTTGTCAGCGTTGAAGTATTCGCCTTCGGTCATCTCGGCAATTTGTTTTAACAGGTCTTCATTTAATTGGGTGTACACATTAAAGCCGTCAATTTCCAGGGTCGCCCCTGCGCGGCTGCCGATACCTACCGTATAGATTCGCACCCCTTGCTCGATGGCAACCTGTGCCGCTTCCAGCGGGTCAGGCGCTTCCGTATTCTCACCATCGGTCAGCAAGACAATGACGACTGGCGCATAAACCCCTTTGAGTACAGGCTCGGGCAGCGACGAGCCTTCGCTGTTGTTTGAATCCGGGTCAGGATCAGCCAAGCTGGTATTGAGGGCAAGCAAGATGCCCTGGCTCAACGATGTGCCACTTTGAGGTTTAAATCGATCGATCGTTTCATACAGGGCAGCCCGGTCATCGGTCGGATTTTGCACCACCAGGCCTCCGTCGCTGAATGAAACCACGCCGATCTTGATATTACTCGGCTGCTGCTCAATCAGGGCCTTGGCAGCTACTTTGGCGGCCTCCATCCGGTTCGGTTCCAGGTCCTGCGCCGCCATGCTCGCCGACACGTCAAATACCAGCATGACCGTGCCCTCGATTCGCGGCAAGGATACCTGCATCTCCGGGCGCGCCATTGCCAGCGACAGCAATGACAGGCCGCTTAGATATAAGATAGCAGGCAGGTGGCGACGCCATCCTGGCGGCTTGGCTACGCTGCTTTGCACCAGACCCAAGGCGCCCAGGTTGGCTGCATATCGCTGCCGCCGCACCTGCAGCCGCCAGTACAGCAGCCCGCTTACAGGCACGATCAGCAGGGAAAAAAGCATCACAGGCCAGATAAAAGACATCTCGGTTTCAGCCCTATCTCTTCAACCGCCGCGCCCGTTTCCGCAGGCTGGCAAAGCGAATAATGGCGCCTACCAGGTCCTCCTGGGTAGACAGGGATAAAACGTCCACCCCTACCCGTTTGAACGTCTGCACCAGGGCAGCTTCCCGTTCTTGGGCTGCCTCGTTGAACCTTCGGCGAAAAACTTTATCCCGCGTGTCCACATATAACTGCTCACCTGTCTCCGAATCCTCAAGCAGCACCAACCCCACATCGGGCAGATCCACCTCACGCGGGTCCCACAAGCGGATTGGCAATAGATCATGCCGTTGGTTTAGGAAACCAATTGACTTTTCCCAACCCGGCAGGCAGATGAAATCGGAAACGAGGAAAATCAGCGAGCGCTTCTTGACCATGTTTAGCGCTGTCTCGAGCAACGGGTTCAGGTTTGTCATTGCGCCGCCCCGGCTGAGCTGCCGCTTCAGCAGATCGTGGGTCAGGCGTAGCACCTGTTTCCGCCCAGTGCCTGGCAAGATAATCTGCTCAACCCGGTTGTTGTAAAAAATGGCGCCCACCCGGTTGCCGTTGCGCGTCAGCAGGCGCGCCAGCGTGGTTACAAAATCGACCAGCACCGATTCCTTCTGCCGGTCCAGCGCCCCGAAACCCATCGACGGGCTCAGATCAAGCAAGAACCATGCCGTGATCTCACGCTCTTCGATATACTGGCGTACGTGCAAGCTGTTCATGCGCGCCGTGACGTTCCAATCGATGTGGCGGATGTCGTCTTCCGATTGGTACTCGCGCAGGTCGGCAAAGTCCAGCCCTTGTCCGTAAAACAGGCTGCGATAATCCCCCTGGAAAAAGCCGTCCAGCTTGCGGATCACGCGCCAATCGATGCGCCGCAGGATCCGGTCTGCTGCTCCCGGGTCAAGCGACTGTGCTGCGGTTGTATTCACGCAAGGGTACCTTCGGGAGCGGGATGACATCCAGGAATTGATTCAAGATGCGATCGCCGCTTACGTTGTCGGACAGCGCCTCGTACGAGAGCACTAACCTGTGGCGGGTTACATCCAGCACCATATCACGCACGTCTTGGGGCAACAAATAACTACGCCCACGCACGAACGCCAGTGCTCGAGCAGCGACAATGATATTGATCGAGGCACGTGGGCTGGCTCCAAACAGGATGTATCGTTTCAAATCGGTTAGACCAACCGTCTGCGGCTGGCGCGTGGCAGTTACCACTTTCACTGCATATTCGATCAACGCCGGGTCAACATACACCTGATCGACTTGCTGCTGAAGCTCAAGCAGGCTCTTGGTATCCAGTACCCGCTGGATCGCCTGCAATGCGCCGGTCATCCGTTCCACGATGACGAACTCCTCCGTGGTGTTCGGGTAATCAACCAGCACCTTGAGCATGAAGCGGTCTACCTGGGCTTCGGGCAACGGGTAAGTCCCCTCCGACTCGATCGGGTTTTGCGTTGCCATGACCAGGAAGGGATTGGGCACCGGGAATGTCTCCCGCCCGATCGTCACCTGTCGCTCTTGCATCACTTCCAGCAGTGCGCTTTGCACTTTCGCCGGGGCGCGGTTGATCTCGTCAGCCAGCAGCAGGTTGGTGAAAACCGGACCGAGTGAGGTGTTGAATTCGCCTGTTTTCTGGTTGTAAATCCGCGTCCCGATCAGGTCGGCCGGCACCAGGTCGGGGGTGAACTGGATGCGGTGAAACTCTCCACCGATCACCTCCGCCAGGGTCTTGATTGCCATGGTCTTGGCTAAACCTGGCACGCCTTCCACCAGGATGTGCCCGCGTGCCAAAAGCGCAACGATCAGGCGTTCTAGCAGATGGTCCTGCCCCACGATGATCTTCTTGACCTCGTAAAGCACCTTTTCCATCGGCTTTCCATTTTTACTTTCTATAATCTGTTCCATCTGCTTGCCTCTCTCTTGAATAGTTTTATTAGAATCTCTACTGCGCCGGACCTCCGGCAGCCCGCGCGGCCACTTCAATGGGTACGGCAAATCCAATCCCAATAAAGAAATCCTCGTCGGTCGGGTTGACCAGCCCTGTCACGATCCCAATCACCTGCCCGTAGCGGTTCAATAATGGTCCGCCTGAGTTGCCCGGGTTGACTGCCGCATCAAACTGGATCAAACCTTCCAGGCTTAAATCTCCGTCCTCTGGGGTGAAACTGCGGTTGAATCCAGAGATCACACCTGCACTTAGCGATCCAGTCAGGCCAAGCGGGTTGCCAACCGCAAACACCTCATCGCCAATATGCGCCCCCCCCAGACTGCTGATGGTCGCCGGAAGAAAGGCTGTCGGCGGCAGTTCCGGCAGCAGTACCGCGATGTCATTCTCAGGTTCTGCTACTGCAATGCTCGCCTGGGTTCGCGTGCCATCCGAGAAAATCACTTCAATACGGCGGGCATCCTCTACCACATGCAGCGCGGTCAGGACGACACCATCGTAATTGATGATCACACCGCTGCCGACGGCATAGCCTTCTTCCCCTGCCTGGTTTACATTTTCAGTTTGAATAATGGCCAGCGATGGCAGGATGATCTGGTAAACCTGCGCAGAGATCGCCGGTGCCGGGGTCGCGGAAGCCATCGCCTGATCCGCGATTGCGCGGACCTCGTTTGGGGTCAACTGGTCAAGTTTAGGACTTAATGCATTAAATAACACCAGGGCCAGCAGCGATGCCAGCACACCCATGAAGAACAGGGCACCTTTTTTCACTCGCTGCCAGACAGCTTGGAAGATTTTGAGCCGGGATTGGTTTTGTCGAACGGATGGCTCAGACAAGTCATCCTTCATATGGTTCATCTCTTACATAATTCGTACATCCGATGATATCGGATTAAATCTACCTAATAAATCATATCATTACCGGGTTATTTTAGAATTAGCTTTTGATTAATTATCCCATCGAGGAAATTCGCCCTGCCCCTCACAACTTGATCCAGGTGGAATGAGAGGGTCAGTGGAAAAGCATGCAGAAAATGTCAAAAAAGGACTACGATAAACGCAAGAAAAAATCGTCACCAAACTGCGTAAAGCTGAAGTTCTACAAAGCCAGTGGATTATTTCGCATTTGCAACAGCTTGGTAAGATTTCTCCGATCTATGGAGGAATTTCCTCTTGACCACAATGTCCATGCTTTATTCTCCCAACACCTGGGGTATCTAATGAAACACATTGATGAGATAACAACACCTAATTATGCACCCGTACACTTTAGGATTGCGCTAGCACCTTACATTACCGCGTGACTACTGGACGGGGGTTGCAAGGCACGGAAATATGTGGATTTTTATTGCACTGTGAGAGATTTTCTTATATACTGATATTAGCTTTCAATAACACAACGAACTAGCGTGTTGTGAATATTATCAAGGAGTAAAAATTCTCCGTTCGTCGCCCTCCTAGAAATTCGCAGGAGGGTAATTTGTGTTTTTGGATCAAATGGACCTGACTACCAGGATTTTGGCATCATGCACCCTGTGGGTTCGGCTTATTTCGCGCTTCATTGTTTGGTCCATAGAGCAGAGCAAGGAGGAACAAATATGAGGAAATAGGATTTTCAACCATTGGATTTCAACTATTGGTGTGATCCGTTTGGAGTCGCGCCCCAGTCACTCAAAGGAGGTATCCCATGTCAGAAGAAAACAAGGCCATTGTTGAGCGCATTACGCGAGCATTCAATGAAGGGAACTTGGACGTATTGGATGAGATTGTCGCCCCGAACTTTGTCGGACACAATCCCCTATCGCCAGAAGATATACAAGGCCCTGATGGATTGAAGGGGTTTTTCGCTGCATTCCGTACCGCCATGCCTGACATCCATCATCCCAGCTGGACCCTGATCGGTGAAGGAGACCTAGTAGCCGCCCATATGCCAATAGAAGGCACTTTCACGAATGAGCTTATGGGCATTCCTCCCAATGGCGAGAAATTGGTTGTGTGGACGGCGAACATTTGGCGAGTCACTGAGGGTAAGGTTGTGGAATGGTGGATCAATATGGATACCTTGGGGCTTATGCAACAACTGGGTGTTGTGCCGGTGATGGGATAATAAAATAATCCGAAGGATTAAGATTTAAATACTTGGATTCAAGAATCAAGGGCAAATGGGTGATGATTTAATAAATACGCCCACTGCGGACTGGTTTATTGCGAATCAATAAATTTCAGAACTTGAGTTCTCCTTTCAGTCTCGCAAACGAAAACAAGAACACTCCCACAGGTTGGTGGGAGTGTTCTTGTACCTCCAGTGCGATTCGAATTGCATCCCCTCAGAGCAGATCTGCATCCTGATGATTATGAGTCGTAATGGTTAACGTCTTTCCCATATATATTTGTCAAAAGTGTTGCTTAATGAGGAGGAAATGATCCATTACAAATCAAATATCTTTATATTCTATGTCGATTACAACGAACATAGTCAAGTATGGGTCACAAATGCACAGCGAATTTATTGGGAGTCATCACAATTAAATATTCTTAATCCTTGATATCGGTAATCCCATAGGATACCACCCGGGCAAACAGGGAGTAGGGTGCAGGCCCACGGCTCCCTGCATCCTGTAGTCATACACACGGCAACCCATTCACTGCTCGTCTTTTCGGAGGGGGCTTTATTGATTGCACGAAAGGGGATCAGTACTATCAAGCGAAAAGAGGCTGCCAAAAAAGACAGCCCCAAAATCTTTGTTTAAACCTTGATCGTTGGGTATTTGTGTTGTCACACAGTCTAGGCCATCCTCCATACAGCTCTATTGGAAAATTTCTGAACCTGAAGTCATTGGAGCTAATTATATACCCTGAACTTATTCCGAGGCGGTAAATGAGAAGTTAACAGGCCTCTGAAAGTAGCTAAAGTTTACGGTGGCGGTGCGAGATATTCACAGACGAATTCCCAGTCTACTGAACGTAAACCAGCTTCTTTAATGAGAATCCACTCATCTACCTGAGGGTCATACTCCCAGTTTTCCATTCCAGCAAAATGGACTAAATTTCCATATCCAGGAAGGTTGATATGCCACCAATTGCCAGGCCAATGGGATAATTGTAAGCCAGTCTCAGGATCTTCAACTGCTGTCCAGTTAAAAACAAATTTCCCTGCGACCACCTTATCAGAACCTTCAACATACAAATGGGCAGTTCCACTCCATTGCCCTTTTTCCATGCTCCAGTTGCCATCTTGATCGTAGAAGGTATCTGTTCTAACGGTGCCAATCTCGTTATTGGAGATCCAGAAGTCACCGACACCGAAGTCTCCACAATATACCACACCGTAGTCATCAACGTATTCGATTGTATCTCTTACAGGGGGGGCTGCAAATGCTGTTGTGACGACCACTAAACTCACAACTAAAACAATAAGCAACGAGGATAACCGATTCATAATAAACCTCCTATCGGTTAAACAAATCACGCTGCTCTTAGAGGCCTGTATATAAACATTATAGCATAGGGGGTAAACAACATCTGTGTTAGGTCAGCACGTAGGGAGCGGGATGCAAGGACTCATGCAACCTGCAATTCGCAGTAATTCGCACGGAAAAGGTGGCTGACCAACCTGCTTTGCCAGCTCGACTCGCTCGCTTCCAGCTGCGCAACAACGTCAGCTACATGCGGGGTTAAGCACCGCTAGTTCAGATCTTTACTGCCTGTGGCCAAGGATCAAGGCGCGCCTTGGTCCAAAACGTGTTTCCGTAGTTCAGCACAAAGTATTTTTGAGCCATATGAAGCCAGAAGGTTTTCTAAAAAACTATTTATGTCAAGTAAATGGAATAGCAAGTAAAATCGACTTATCACTCTTCGGGTGACCTTCTTCACCTCCGCAAGGATTCGTCTTTATGGTTTCGAACAAACATTACCTCCTCGTCTTATTCGTTTTACTGGTATCTGTAATTAGCTGCAGCGTCGCTGGAGAAGGCGGATTAGCCATACCCCCGCCCGCAGGACTCGCTCCGAGCGCATCCGTGACGATAATCCCACCTGCGATCGCGGTCGACCCTGCCGCAACAAGCTTATCGACGCTCGACGACACTTTCTTAACCCAACAATCCAAAAGCACAACCCAAATAGCCTCACCCACCAGCACAATTACCCCAACCCCGACGCAAACCGAAGTCGTCTTCGAAATTGGCAAAGAGATCACCATCGAATACCTGCAGGACTTGGAGATCACCGGCAGCGAGATCACTTTCGAGCAAAAGCTGGCTGACCGCTCTAACTATCACCAGCACTTGGTTAGCTATATCTCGGAAGGTAACAAGATCTATGGCCTGCTGACCATTCCCTTCGTGGAACCCCCAGAAGGCGGGTTTAAGGCGATCGTATTCAACCACGGGTATATACCCCCAGCAGCTTACCGCACCACAGAACGTTACGTCGCCTACGTTGATTACCTGGCAAGGAGCGGTTTTGTGGTCTTTAAGATCGATTACCGGGGACACGGGGAGTCGGGGGGAGAGCCGTCCGGGTCATACTTCTCGCCCGGGTACACCATCGACTCGATCGCGGCGCTCAAGAGCCTACAGACGCTGGACATCATCGATCCCCAAGGCATCGGGATGTGGGGTCACAGCATGGCCGGCAACCTGGTTTTACGGGCGATGCTCATCGAACCGGATATTAAAGCTGGGGTGATATGGGCAGGGGCGGTCTACAGCTATGATGATTTCGGAAAATACGGAATAGACGACAATACCTACAGGCCGCCAGTGTCGCCGGGGACTCAGGGAGCCAGCGGTCGCCGCAGGGGATCGCGAGAGATATTCGATGCGTACGGGCGGCCGGACACCCAAATTGATTATTGGAAGGCTGTCTCCCTGACGGAAAATATCGAATACCTCAACAGCCCATTACAGCTCCACCATGCGCAGGACGACACAGTGGTAAATTTTGGCTACTCGTTCGACCTGGCTGTTGTGCTGCAGGATCATGGCAAGGAATACGAGTTTTACACCTATGAAGGCGGGGGACACAACCTCATCTCACCCTATTTCGACCAGGCTATGCTACGTACGGTGGAGTTCTTCCGAAAATACTTGTGATCACATGATCAGCTGATGGTGGAAGAATGCCCTGCCCAACCGGGGATGGTGATCGGCATGTTCTAAAAGGATACCCGGTGATACACTTAATCGAGCTCGCAGCGCAACCCCCACCTCCATCGAAGCTCCAGGCCAGCCAATAAAGTATCTGCTTATGATGAGAAAGCATCCAAAACGATATCACACCATAGTCCAGATTAGCCTGCTGCTCCTTTGGTTGCTGACCGCGCCAGCGTACCAGGCGAAAGATCAAGCCCAATCGGCAGCAGCATCCCGCAGTGAATTGATCCTGGCTATAAACACCCTGCGCGTCTCGCAAGGTTTGCCTGCTTTGATTGAAGACCCGATTATCAACGCCGTCGCGCAATCGACTGCCGAGATCATGGCAGCCAACAACATGTCCTGGCATATTGGGGACGTGCGCGGTCGCATCGCCGCCGCAGGCTATGGCGGTGGCGCGACAGTTTGGGCTACCGAAAACTTTGCCGTGGGAAACAAGAGCGTTGATGAGATCATGCAAGTCTGGGCTGATCCCGATCACATGCGCCCAGTGGTCAATCCGGCATACTGTCATGTGGGCGCGGGCGTAGCCCAGGCTGCGGATGGTCGCTATTACTACATTTTGCAGGCTGCATATACCTCCGACAAGGCTTGTGGTGAATACAAACCCGTGCCTGGGATTGATTCCGGATCTGGTGCTAAGCCAGAACTCCCGGTTTCGCAGATTATCATCCCGGTGAAGATCGCCACACCCGACGCCGATGGCAGGATCTATCACGTCGTCCAGGCGGGGCAATCATTCTGGTCTATCGCCATCGCATATCAAATTACCATCCGCGATCTGGAGGTTTGGAACAACCTCTCAAGAGATAAAGGGTTGGCTATAGGTCAAAAGTTATTCATCCCCTCCAGCAGCACCGAAGGCTTCGCCACCCCTACGCCGGTATGGAATGTGCTGTTGGCAACCCCTGATGCTGGCGGCAAAATCGTTCACGAAGTGCAACCCTACCAGGCGTTGATCCTGATCGCGCAGGCTTATAACATCAAAGTGGATACCATCTTGGCCCTGAATGGGCTGCAATCCGATTGGCCGCTGCAAATCGGCCAGAAATTGCTGATTGATCCCGGAAAGGTGACCCCCAGCCCGACCCCACGCCCGCTCTCGGCCATCGAAAAACTCACCCCATCCAGCGACGGCAATTACTATCACACTGTCGAGAGCGGCGAATACCTCGCCTGGATTGCGGATCTATACGACATCAACCTGTCCGAGCTGATGGCCTGGAATGGGCTCAACTCGACTTCCATCATCCGGCCTGGGCAGCAATTGCTCCTGCGCGTCACGCCGCCAGTCACGGACACCCCGATCCCGCCCCAGCCCAGCGTCACTCCAACGGCCACACAAACTCCGCTCGCCCCCACCTCCACCCTGGAGGCGCCAACCGCACTCCCCACTACGACCCCCACTGCCGATGCACTCGCCCAACCAACTCCATCCGCGATAGGTGTGCTGCTCGTGGTGGTCTTGGTGGCTGCCAGCTTGCTAGTCCTGGGATTGACTTTGCGGCGCAGGTGACAGGCGATCGCACGATTTGGTTAGGGAGGGAGGGATTTAAGTAGCCTGTTTAGCTTCGGTTTATTTTTATTAGGAATTCATTTTGATCAAAGGCATCACCTAAGTGGTTCTCTCGCTAAATAGCGAGAATATCTGACTGAAGACGAATGCCGAAACCTCCGAGGACTGGAAGCTGCTCCTGCGCCCGCTTTTTCCAGATATAAGGATGCCGATACCTATTCCAGTATGCCAATGCCCCAATTGGTGCTGCCGACGATGTTATATATCCCCAAAACCGTGGGTGCCCGTTAAATAGGGAATGATTAACCAACAACCGGGTGGTTTCGTCGAGCAGACTTTCCAGAGAATCCCCCTCATCAGGAAGAGAATTTTCTCCAAGTATTTTTCTGATGTGGGTGGGAGTTTCTCCAGTCGTGACGGGTAGCTGAGGTAAGCATTCAAGAAAATTGGCTAATTGATCGACAACTTGATATCCAACTTTCCGAAAATCCTCAGGGGCTATTTCAATGGGTGCTCTTCGTTGGTAGAGCTCCACCACGTCCATCTTAGGCTCCTTCCACTTACGTAAGTCACTGCATGAACTTTAACAAGTCGCACGTTGGCGCACTTCTGGACGCTTATCCTTGCGGATCGCTTCTGTAACTTGTAAAAGTTCAGTTTCTGTTAGTTGAAAGTCGAGTTTTTTGGGCATGCTGTAACTGTATCATAAATCGCCCGTTTTTCGACTCCATACGATTAGATACTAAAGGGATACAAAACCACAGCAAAGACGAACTATCAAGCCTTTGTGAAAAAAAGAGAAATGTTGACATTTTATAAAAATTGAGTAATGTGTGATTAGTATGTTACAAACCTTAACTGGAAACAATTGGATAGTGCAAGGTAGTTCTGTAAATTGGTCTGGTGACCTTCATAGGCTGATAAAGAACCTTAAGTACCTTGATATATGTTTCTAGAATAGAGGACCCGCTTCGCTCTTACCCACTTTTCCACAACCTCTACGACGGCGACGACGAATCATCCAATTCAAGGGTGAGCTAGATCCGATCAATCTGCCAAGCTTCTTCGCTTTCCATCAAGACTGCGCTGATCAGTCGCAGGCAAGCTGCCTCGTTTGAAAAATATTGACCACCCGAGTGCGGCGCTTGATTTCTTGGCTGAGACGCTCCAGGCCGTTGGTGGTTCGCAACCGTCGGCGATAAGATTTGGAAGGAACAGACGGTCAGACCTTCCGGGATGTTTTTCTCGAGCCAATCTGCCGACGCTGGAAGTGATTGGGCATACTTCTGGACAGTCTTGGCCAGATAAGTTTCAGCGATGTGGCGGTCCGGGGCGTTGAAGATCGTCCTAAGCTCTTCAGCCACTTACTTGCGCATTTCCTGGCGGGGAACATGCGCACCAACGTTAATGAAGAGCTTACTGTGGAAATAGGAGGTCTTCGGAGATTGAAATGAAACCAATTAACGCAATAAACTGTATTGATAAATACTTGTTCATGGGAATTACACTCGTCTCCCTGGCTCTGGCTTCCTGTTCGCCAGAGCCAACACCCATCCTCACCTCCGAGATGCCCACACATACACCGGTGTCACCAACGGCAACTGGATTAACTGGGCCGACCCAACAACCGCCAGCTTCTACAGCAACGCCTGTCCCAGAATGCCCCAGTCCAACGGAAGGCACGCAGCTCATGAGGAACGAACGGTATGGCTACTGCCTGCTGGTCCCAGCTGGCTACGTCTGGGACGAGCCGGACTTGGGCGCGTGTATCGTCACCGAGGATTTTGTCTTCTGGGAATCACTGTGCCCCCTGGGCATCGAGATATCTGACGCCGCCGGACGCACAACCGATGAAGTGGCCGATGAGCGGCTCTCGCAACTACCATTCGACCCTGGGCGCTCCAGCCTGACCATCGCCGGTGAAGAGGCGGTCGTGTTCGCCGACGTTGGCGGACAGGTTAGCAAGCGAGAAGTCTTGATCGTTCACGACGATCGCATGTATGCCCTGGTTTTCCCGTTGCCGGATCCTTCGGACGGCTCAGCCGTCGAGCAATTCGAGCGCCTCTACTCCACGGTTACCGACTCGTTCTCGTTCGTGCCCCTCGCCGAATCTCCGGCGTCCGTCGAACCAGCGCAGCCCGGCGGGGGCTCGGCGGTCGTCGCCTACATCCAGGATGGCGACGTCGTGGTGTGGGAAGAAGCCACCCGCCAGAGCCAGACCCTTTTCGATTCCGGCGACGTGATCCGGGTCGAGCTGAGCGACGATGGCCAGCTGGTTGCCTTCGTGCGCCGC
>DATCYX010000057.1:0-4314 GCA_036526235.1 Anaerolineales bacterium
GCTTTATGGGGCAGCCCTGACTTTCGGGCCATTTGGACCGGGACCGGGGACAACTGGCTCAAAAAGGAGGCCTGGTTGGCCGGTTTGCACAATGCTGTGCATGCCGCAGCCAGGATTTGACCTGGTTTGTCGCTATTTTGGGGCTCAATATGCAACCTTTACCTTTCGGATTTTGGTTAAAGAGCCAAAGTCCAGCCCAAACACTCTTTTTGCGGGATTGCGCATGCCCCTCAGGGCATATGCAATTGCCCTGGGGTGAGCAGCTATGCTTCTGTGATTTAGGTATAATAATTCTATGCCGACACCTTCAGCCGGTTTTGTTGAGAGGCCCCACACTGCTGACTGGGAATTGGCAGTCTGGGCACCCGACTTGCCTACCTTGTTTGAACAGGCGGCGCGCGGCATGTACACGCTGGCAGGCCTGCGCTTGCAGGAAGGACCACATCTCAAGCGTCGGCTCGAATTGCAGGCTATTGACGATGAAAGTCTCTTGGTGCAATTTCTGGATGAGTTGCTTTATCTTCAAGGTGTGGAAGGGATTGCGTTTGAAAAATTTCAGCTACAGATAACAGGCAATGAATTGAAGGCAGAGCTGGATGGTGCGCCGGTGGCATCCCTGGATAAAGAGATTAAAGCGGTGACGTACCATAACATGAAAATCCAGGCTGGACCGTGCGGGCTGGAAGTGAGGATTGTCTTTGACGTTTGACAGCAAGCGATCTGGATGGGATCGGTGTACAAGAGCTGAGAAGGGGGCTTTGCGAGATTCGTTTGACATTTGTTGATGTGGTCATTTGCCCATTACCTGGGCAAGAGGTGTAGTGATGGTTAACTTGAGTGATCTAAAGAAAATCAATGATTATGAATGGGAAATCCCGAAATCTTTTCGCAGCGATATGCGTGTTCCAGTGCGCATCTTTGCTACGCGGCGCTTGTTAGAAGCGGTAATGGATGATCGGTCGCTAGAGCAAGCGGTAAACTCTGCTACGCTACCGGGCTTGGTGGGACATGTTGTGGTGATGCCGGATATGCACCAGGGCTATGGTTTCCCAATTGGTGGCGTGGCGGCTACGCGTTACCCAGAAGGGGTGATCTCACCTGGTGGGATTGGTTATGATATTAACTGCGGCGTGCGCTTATTGGCGTCTCAGATCGAATATGATGCTGTCGCTGACCAGATGAGTGCGTTAGCCTCTGCTTTGAACAATTATTGCCCTAGCGGGGTAGGTACGAAAGGGCACGTGCGCGTTTCGGAAGCTGAGTTGGACGAGGTATGCCGAGATGGCAGTCGCTGGGCGCAGAAGAAGGGTTTTGCTACCGAGATGGATGTGCGCCGCACTGAGGAAAACGGCCGCCTGGAAGGTGCTGACCCAAACAAAGTGAGCAAGCGCGCCAAAGAGCGGGGCCGGGCCCAGATCGGCACACTTGGGGCAGGCAACCATTTTATCGAGGTGGATCTGGTGGAGAAAGTGTTTGACGCCCAGGCTGCTCAGGCCATGGGATTGACCGAGGGTTATCTAGCTGTGCAGATTCACTGCGGCTCGCGCGGCTTTGGTCACCAGATTTGCACCGATTATGTCAACGAGTTTCAGAGAGCGGTGCATCGTTATGGGATTAAGCTGGCTGATCGCGAGCTGGTATGCGCACCGCTGAACTCGCCTGAGGGAGAGGCTTACCTGGCAGCCATGCGCTGTGCAGCCAACTACGCGTTTGCTAACCGGCAGGTGCTGGCATTCTATGCCAGGAAAGCGTTTGAGGAGGTCCTGGCGGGTAGAGTGAAAAACTGGCACTTGCACCAGGTTTACGATATCGCCCACAATATGGGAAAGATTGAGACCCATGAGATCGATGGGGAGCGCATCAAGGTGTGTGTGCACCGCAAGGGTGCGACCCGCGCTTTCGGCCCTGGTTTCGAAGGCTTGCCGGGCGAATTCCGCGCAATTGGGCAGCCGGTGCTCGTGCCTGGTAGTATGGGGACAGCCTCTTGGGTGCTGGTAGGGACACAGGGCAGCATGGAGCGTTCCTTTGGCTCCACTTGCCACGGAGCCGGCAGGGTGATGAGCCGGGCACAGGCCAAGAAGAAAGTGTGGGGCGAAGACTTGCGCAACCAGTTGGAATCCGGCGGCATCCACGTGCGAGCAGGCTCGATGGCGGGATTGGCGGAAGAAGCCCCGCAAGCCTATAAAGATGTGGATGATGTCGTTGAAACCGTTTCAGGGGCTGGCATCGCTCGAAAGGTCGCTCGCTTGGTCCCTGTGGCAGTAGTCAAGGGCTGAGATTCGGGTGCGGGGTTTCAGAGATTCTGGATAGCATATTAAGAGGTGGAGATGAATCACAAGATACTGGTTTCACTCGGGTTATGTTTGCTTGCTCTGGCGTTGGCAGCCTGCGCAGGATTGAGCGATCCGGTGGCAACAGAGCCAACTATTGACCCCTCCGAACCGATTTCCAACGATGAGCAGCCCTCGGGTGAAGCGCCTATCTCTCCGCTCGACCCCATACCCGGCGAAGATAAGATGAGGCGCGGCGAGGTGGTCATTGAGAAGAGCGAGGTACTGATCATGGAAAGCTACCCATTGCAGGTGATGTTGAGCATCCAAGGCACGCTCTCGACCCCCTGCCACCACCTGCGCGCCAAGCTCGAAAAACCAGATGGCGAGAATCGCATCCAGGTCGAGGTGTATTCGCTGGTAGATCCAAACGAGATCTGCGTACAGATGTTGGAGGACTTCGAGACGAATCTGCCCTTGGGTAGCTACCCAGACGGCAGCTACACGATCTGGCTCAATGGGGTGCAGGTTGGTGAGTTCAAGCAGTAGGCCGGTTTTTTATGGGTGATGAGCTCAAACAGATTCAAATATATACTGATGGAGCCTGTGAGGGCAATCCTGGCCCGGGAGGCTATGGCGTTATTTTGATCTACGCTAGGCACCGTAAAGAGCTATCTGGTGGGTTCCGGTTGACAACCAATAACCGCATGGAGGTCTATGCAGCAATTGCGGGTCTACGGTCTCTTAAAGAACCCTGCAAGGTGACTCTGTACAGCGATTCTGAATACCTGGTCAAAGCCATGACCCTGGGTTGGGTGCAGCGCTGGAAGGCCAAGAATTGGAAGCGCAACAAGCGCGAGAAGGCTCTGAACGTCGATTTGTGGGAGCAATTGCTGGTGGAGTGCGAGCGCCACCAAGTGGAATTTGTGTGGGTCAAGGGGCATGCCGGACAACCCGAGAATGAACGGTGTGATCAGCTCTCGATGAACGCGCTCCGCAGGGGTGAATTGCCTATCGATGAAGGTTACGAATAATAAATTCTTTGACTGAAAACCACACGCCCCAATGCACGATTGGGGCGTGTGGTTTTCAGCTTGCGATTGCTGCAATTTTGACTAATGCGTCAGGATTTGCGATAAGAACAGCTTCGTGCGATCTTCCTGGGGGTTCTTGAAGATATCGTCCGGTGTGCCGCTCTCTACAATCAAGCCTTCATCGAAGAAGAACATGCGATCAGCCACGCCTCTGGCGAAACCCATCTCGTGAGTGACCACGATCATGGTCATGCCGCCGGTCTTGGCCAGTCCGATCATCACGTCCAGCACTTCTTTGATCATCTCTGGATCGAGGGCGGAAGTGGGCTCGTCGAAGAGCATGATCTTGGGCTGCATCGCCAGGGCGCGGGCGATAGCGACGCGCTGCTGCTGACCGCCGGAGAGTTGCCCAGGGAATTTGGCCGCTTGCTCCGGGATCCCCACGCGTTCCAGGAGCTGCATACCTACTTCTTCAGCCTTTTGCTTTTTCCACTTGCGCACCCAGATGGGTGCCAGAGCGACGTTCTGCAGCACGGTGAGGTGGGGAAAAAGGTTGAACTGCTGGAAGACCATTCCCGTCTCCGCCCGTACTTTCTCAATATTACGCGTGTCATGAGTGAGCTCGATACCATCGATGATAATCTGGCCTCGCTGGTGCTCTTCCAGGCGATTAATCGTTCGGATAAATGTCGATTTTCCTGATCCTGATGGGCCGAAGATGACGATCACTTCTCCCCTCATCACGTCCATATTGATGCCTTTCAGGGCGTGGAAGTGACCATACCATTTATGGACATCTCTGGCGATGATGATAGGTTCGTCCGATGCCGTTTGTTCACTCATTAGCTTCTCCAAATCTATCACTGATAATATGTAGTTCTGTAATTTATTTTACCTCTCACCAACGCCAAGCGCAACTTCCAGTCGCTGGCTGGCATACGACATGAGGTAACTGAAAATCCAAAATACTAACGCGACAAATAGATAAACCTCCATTTGCAGTCCGATAA
>DATCYX010000058.1:0-4983 GCA_036526235.1 Anaerolineales bacterium
GACGGTGATCCCATTCATTCAACTGGCCGCATTTGGGTTGGTGATCATCCTGTTTTTAATTTTTGAACCAGAGGGGTTGAATAAAATGTGGCGTAATATAAAGGATTATTTTCGTCTGTGGCCGTTCAGCTATTAGCTCAATGAAGAACAGAGGAGGTGCTCTTTGCAGGATGCCAAAATATTCGTTTCAATATTAGCCAATCCATAATCCATCAATCAGAGGAGGAGACATTATGTTCCAAAGAAATAGAACTATTCAAACCTGGATGGTTGTTTTCATCCTGGCAACACTGCTGCTCTCGGCATGTGGTGGCGGAGGAGGCGCAGGAGAAACGAGCCCGGTCAAGGTCGGCGCAATATTTGATCTCACCGGCGCGACGGCAGATGTAGGCACCCCATATTCCGAAGGGCTTAAAGCCTATGTGGAATGGCGCAATGCCAACGGGGGTATCAATGGGCATCCGATCGAGTTGATCTCGGCTGACTATGCATACAAGGTCGATGTTGCCGAGCAGTTATATACCCAATATGTCCAGGAAGGGGCTGTTGCCTTCATGGGTTGGGGTACTGGCGATACCGAAGCTCTGCGATCAAAAATCGCATCAGATAAGATCCCCTTCATGTCGGCTTCTTACTCTGCCAACTTGTTGGATATGGCTCAAGCCCCCTATAATTTCTTGATTGGCACATCTTACTCCGATCAAGCGCTCATCGCGTTGCGCTGGGCTGCAGAGGACTGGGAAGCCAGCGGTGGTGCAGGACCGGCTAAGGTAGCCTTTATCCATCACGACAGCCCATTTGGGAAATCTCCAATTCCCGATGCAGAGGCTTATGCTCAAGCCCATGGTATCGAGTTTGTGAGCCTGCCCATGCCCGGCGGTGTGACGGACTATGTGGCTGAGCTAGCTCAAGTACAGCAATTTGGAGCTGGTTATATTGTTGTCCACACAGTATCCAGCCCGGCTGCTGTGCTGGTTAAGGATATTGTCAGCCAGGGCATGAAGGATAAAGTCAAGGTCATCAACCTGAACTGGTGTTCAGATGAAATTTTCATCAACCTGGCTGGGGATGCAGCTGAGGGTGTTATCGGAGCGATCCCCTTCACCCCGCCTAGCTCTCCCGTCCCAGGGCACGATGATGCAGACAAATGGTTGAAAGATAAGGGCTCCAGCCTTGCGGAGAAGGGCCTGCACTTTACACAAGGTTGGTGGACGATGGCGGTTATGTCCGAGGGTATCAAGAAAGTCTTGGATGAGGGCAAAGAAGTCAACGGCGAAAACATCAAAGCCGCCCTGGAAGGTATCCAAAACTACGACACCAAGGGGATTACTGCCCCGATTTCCTTCTCCTCCAGCAGTCACAAGGGTAACAGCGCCCTTCGGCTGTTTGTGGTTGAAGGTGGTCAATGGAAGCAGAGATCTGATTTTATCTCAGCGGTCCCGTAAGAGATCGCCCGTGGAGGATGGCAGAGGAGTGTCAGGTGAGAGCCCCTGCCATCCTCCAAAAATGGTTGAAATATGCTCACGCTTAATAACGTAGAAGTAATTTATAACGAAGTCATCCTGGTTTTAAAAGGCATGTCGATGGATGTGCCGCAAGGGAAAATTGTTGGGCTGCTTGGTTCGAATGGCGCGGGAAAGTCCACCACCTTGAAGGCGATCTCAGGCTTGCTAAAGGCAGAGGATGGAGAGGTCACGGATGGCTCGATCGAGTTCATGGGCCAACCTGTTCATCATCGCGATGCAGCGGATATCGTTCGAATGGGCATTTTCCAGATTATGGAGGGGAGACGGGTATTCGAGCATCTCACGGCGGAAGAAAATCTGGTCGCAGGAAGCTACACCCGCCAGGATGGCAAGGCGAGAGACGATATAGATATGGTATACCAATATTTCCCGCGCTTAAAAGAACGCAGGAATCAGACCGCCGGCTACCTCTCTGGCGGTGAACAGCAGATGCTGGCCATCGGCCGTGCGTTAATGGCCCGACCAAAGCTGATGATGTTGGATGAGCCATCCTTGGGGCTTGCTCCGATGCTAGTCCAGGAGATTTTTGGGATTATCAAGCGTATTAATAGTGAGCATGGGACGACAATTCTGTTGGTCGAGCAAAACGCCAACCTGACTTTAGGTGTAGCAGATTACGCCTACATTATGGAGAATGGGCGTATCGTCCTGGATGGTTATCCAGCCGACTTGCGCGAGAATGCTGATGTGCGCGAATTTTATCTCGGCTTAACGGAGGTCGGTCAACGGAAATCCTATAGAGACGTAAAGCACTACAAGCGTCGCAAGCGCTGGCTATCGTAAGAATGGATCTACCAGACCTGGTTGCCCACTTAGCAGAGAATGCGCCTGGTTTTGCCGCGCGTATCAAGGCGGCAGGCTTGACACTGGACGATCTGCGCAATCCAAAAGCATTGGATGCGTTGCCCGTCGTTCGCAAGGACGATTTGGTGGAGTCCCAAGCAGCCAATCCGCCCTTTGGTGGATTTTTAGCTTGTGCACCTGGTGAGCTGAAACGCATCTTTCAATCTCCGGGTCCAATCTATGATCCTGAGTCGCGTGTAGCTGATTACTGGCGCTGGGCTCCAGCGTTACGCGCGGCTGGTTTCCAGCCTGGAGAGGTGGTGCTCAATGCGTTTGGTTACCACCTGACTCCTGCTGGAGCGATGTTCGAAGAGGGTTTGTGGGCAGTTGGTTGCACTGTGATCCCTGGTGGAGAAGGCAATCAGGAATCACAAGTACGCATCCTCCATGATCTGGATGTAACCGGTTATACCGGTTTGCCTTCCTACTTAAAAGCTTGGCTTGATAAGGCCAACGAGTTGGGCTTATCACTAAAATTGAATAAAGCCTTCGTTACCGCAGAGCCGCTTCCCCCGTCTCTGCGCGCAGCCTTGAATGAACAGGGAGTGACCGTGCGGCAGGGTTATGGAACTGCTGAGTGCGGGAATTTGGGTTATGAGTGCGAAGTTCAGGATGGCTGGCATTTACCCGAAGATGCATTGGTGCAGGTCTGCGATCTGACAAGCGGTGAGCCGTTGCCCCCCGGTGAGAGTGGTGAGATAGTTGTCACGCTGTTTACACGGGATTATGCCTTGGTGCGTTTTGGTACAGGGGATTTATCTGCCTTGAATGACGAAGCATGTGCTTGCGGTCGTACCACGCCCCGCCTGATGGGCTGGCAAGGGCGTGTCGGCGATGCAGTGAAGGTGCGCGGGATGTTTTTGCATCCACGCCAGCTGTCAGGAGTGATGGCGCGCTTTCCCGAAGTCAAACGATGGCAGGCGGTGATCACTCGCCAGGAGCACAAAGATTACCTGACGCTGCAAGTTGTGCTAGAACATGGTGTCGATCCCACGTCGCTCAACGAGCGCCTAACGCAAACCGCACGCGAAACCATCAAGTTCAATATTGCGGTAGTAACTGTGTCGGAAGGGGAACTGCCTTCTGGAGAGCTGCCTATCCAGGATACTCGCGTCTGGGAGTGATTTTATTATCTGCTTATGATAAATTAGCGGATTAAGAAACCGCCCTATTCAGGGCGGTTTCATTACTCTATACTTGCATATGTGGGTCGAAAAGATCTTTAGGGGGACACAAAGTCCCAAGGATTGACTTTTCCATAAATTTCGCTTCTTAATTCGAAATGTAAGTGGGCGCCAGTGGAGTTTCCGCTATTGCCTAAACCGCCAATAACCGTCCCGCGCCCCACACTCTGGCCGCAAGATACTCCTACCGCGCTGAGGTGCGCATAGGCCGATTGCCAACCATTGCCATGATCTAACACAATCAGGTAACCATAGCCAAATTCACTCCAGCCCGCAAAAACCACCACACCACTATCTGCTGCGAAGATGGCATTTCCTTCCGCTCCGGCGATATCAATTCCGGGGTGCAGCGATGGACTATAGTCATATCCAGATAAGGAAGTTGCCGAGGTCGGCCAGATGAAAGCGCCCACTCCAACTGCACCTTCATAAACTGCTCCACAGTACCCCGAGCCATAGTAGGCAGCCGCAGCAGGGTTGTTACGAGTGATCGCAGGCGGCCCCCAATCCTTCAATTCTCTTTTGCCACCTGGAATGATCAGCCAGCTATCCTCGGGGATGGCAGAGTTATCTAGGGAAACTTGGGTAAGATCTAGTTGGTTTCCAGACCAATTGAGTATATCTTCTGGCTTTGTCTTGAAAAAATTTGCAACACCCGCGATAGTATCTTGCGTTTTCCATTGATAATAGACGCCATCCGTTGGGAGGATTACTAAGGTCTGCTTTGGGCGTAGAAATTGGGGATTGTCGCGCAATACTTCGTAGTTTCCCCATAAAATGGTCTCTGGTCGCAAACCATACTTATCCGCGATCACGAATAAATTGTCTCCGGTCTCTACCGTGTAGGTGACGATACTGGTACGCGGCCGGTTTGGAATGATTGTACGCGGCTGGATTGATCTCGGAATGCCGTCACTGAAATCTAGCTTTGTGAGTGACAAACCGGATAATTCGATATCTGGTAAACTTGGCTCTTCTTGCATCGCCTCCTGGGTTGGCGCATCATCGATCGGTGATGTGGGTGCAGTCCTGGTTGTGGACAGGTAATAAGTAAATATCCCTAATAAAATGGCAGCCACGATCACAGAGATCACAATAAAGGTAACTGGTCGACGATTTTCAGGCATTTATTCTCCATTCGGTTGTCTTGCTAGTACTCAGTTAGGGTTTTTTAGGCAAAATTCAAAAATGCCTTTCCATCTCACCAAACTGACGGAGCACTAGAGTGGGAATTATACCGTATTGGTGGGTGGGGGGAGGGTGATATAATCTATCGATTGGAAAGGCATATATGTTTCTGGATCAAGCAGTAATTATCGTGCGCGCTGGAAAAGGGGGCGATGGAGTGGTCCATTTCCGCCGCGAAAAGTATGTCCCATTTGGGGGGCCGGACGGTGGTGATGGCGGCAAGGGCGGTGATGTCTATTTGG
>DATCYX010000059.1:0-5500 GCA_036526235.1 Anaerolineales bacterium
TTGCTGGTTGATAAGCTCAACCGCCACCATTAAACCTTTACCCCGCACCTGACCAATGATGGGGAGATCATCCTGTACAGCTTTGAAACGCTGTTGGATGTGGTCACCGACGCGCAGGGCGTTTTCGAGCAGATTCTGCTCTTCCATGATTGCGATACTCTCAAGGCCGGCACGACATGCAATCGGGTTTCCTCCGAAAGTGGAACCATGCGCCGCAGGCCACCAGGCGTCCATCAGGTCTGCTCTCGCCAGGGTAGCACCCAACGGTAGTCCCCCACCGATGGCTTTGCCCAGCACGAGTACATCGGGGACGACGCCCCAGTGTTCCACGGCGAACCATTTGCCAGTGCGCCCCAAGCCGGTTTGCACCTCATCCGCGATCAGCAAGGCGCCTGTGCGGTCGCAAATTTCTCTAAGGGAGGGGAGGAAATCATCCGGCGGGACGATGTAGCCACCTTCCCCAATGATTGGCTCGACGATGATCGCAGCCAGGTCATCTGGATGGACGAGCTTGTCCAGCGTCAGCTGCAGGAAATTGCGCCACTGCCCACAGCAATCTTCGCGTGAGCGGTGCTTATGCCCAAATGGGCAGCGATAGCAGTATGGGTATGGAACATGTTCGACGCCGCTCAGCAATGGGGTCAGGTGACGCCGGTAACCGCTGCTGCTGGCGGTTAACGCTAGCGCCCCCATTGGGCGTCCGTGGAAGCTTTCCATAAATGCCAGCATCATCGAGCGACCAGTGACAGCCCGTGCCAGCTTGATCGCCGCTTCAACAGCCTCACTGCCGCTGTTGAGCAGGACCCCCTTTCCTTGATCGAGGGGAGAGGGAGCCAGGCTGAGTACTTTTTCCAGAATATCCACGTAAGGCTGCATATAACCTACGTGTGCGGCGCCATGGATCAGCGTTTGCGCTTGATCTGTGATCGCAGCTACCACGCGTGGGTGGCAATGGCCTACACTCATGGTGGCAATCCCAGCTACCATATCGTAATAACGCCGGCCCTCAAAATCGATAAGGTATATACCCTCGCCGCGGGCGTAGGCACCATCCGTATAACGATAGATGGCCGGCGTGACGACGCTTTGATCTCGCTCGATCAGTTGGCTGGAAGTAATTTTAGATGACATAGTTGATCCCTTCTTCTAGACAGACTTAAATGCCATCAATCTAAACCTGGCTCTGAGAGAACTTACACGCCCAGGTAAGCTTTGCGAGTATGGTCGTTGTCCAGGACTTCTTGCCCGCTCCCTTCCAAGGTGATATGTCCAGTCTCCAAGACATAAGCGTAATCAGCGATTTGCAAGCTCTGGCGCACATTTTGCTCGACTAGCAATATGGTCATACCGTCTCGCTTGAGGGTGGTGATGGCTTCGAAGATGTTGCGTACAACCAGGGGGGCAAGACCTAGCGACGGTTCATCGAACATCATCAACCTGGGGCGCATCATGATGGCGCGTCCGATAGCTAGCATCTGTTGTTCTCCACCTGAGAGCGTGCGCGCAAGCTGGTTTTTGCGGGTGCGCAGGATGGGGAACAATTCCATGACCTGTTCCATGGATTCTGCCCGTTGTGAGCGAGCGCGCCCAGAATAACCGCCGAGCAAGAGGTTCTCATAAACGCTCATATCGGGGAATAGCTTGCGTCCCTCTGGTACTTGGGCGATGCCTAATGACGCGATCGCATGCCCCTCCATTCTCGTTAAGTCATTACCATTGAAAAGGATGGCGCCTGAAACTGGGCGAATAAGCCCGGAAATAGTATTGATCAGGGTCGTTTTGCCTGCCCCATTTGCACCAACGATGCTGACTACCTGTCCTTCAGGAATGGAGAGGGTGAGATCGCGTAAGGCGTGAAACGCCCCATACTTGACACTAAGATTCTGAACCGCGAGCAATTTACTCCTCCTCTCCGAGATACGCTTCAAGCACGGCGGGATCGCGGCTGATCTCTTCCGGTGTGCCCTCGGCGATCTTCTGGCCGAAATCCAGAACGATAATGCGGTGCGACAGGTTCATGATCACTTTCATCAAGTGCTCAACGATAAGCAAAGTGATGCCTTCCTGGCTCAATTGACGCACAAGCACCAGGACGTCATCCACTTCGACCGTGTTGAGCCCAGCTGCAACTTCATCCAATAACAGCAAGCTGGGTTCGGTAGCCAAGGCCTTACCGATTTCCAGCCTTTTGAGCTCGAGCAGGGTGAGCTCACGACCTAGAATGTCAGATTTATGCGATAGTCCGACGCGCTCCAGCACTTGCATGGCCTTCCGCCGAGTTTCTGCGGGATTAGCGCGACGCACATAGGCCCCAACCATCACATTTTCCACGACAGTCATATCTGGAAATGGCTGCACGATCTGGAATGTGCGCGTCAGGCCGAGCTGGCAGATATCATGGGGTTTGAGACCATTTAGTAGTTTGCCAGAAAAAGTGATTTCGCCGGAGCTGGGTGGGGTGAAACCGGTCAGGAGGTTAAATGTGGTCGTTTTCCCTGCACCATTTGGGCCGATCAGCCCTACAATTTCTCCAGGCTCGATGGAGAATGACAGGTTTTGGACTGCAGTGAGGCCGCCAAAGTGACGGCTCAGATCGGAGACAACCAGCATGCTCATGCTGCCTCGCTTTCTGTTGTTGGCAAGCGCCTGTTTGCAAGGCGCGCCCGGCTATTTTGCACCAGTCCCATGATGCCTTTTGGCATAAACAGCATAACAATCACCATGACCGTACCATAAAGGAGAAGATGTGCGCCGGCAAAACTGCCGCCCAACCAGGAGCGCGCTAGCTCGGCGATGGGCACCAGCACCAGCGCGCCAACCGCCGGACCCCACACGGTACCCAGTCCGCCGATAATGGCAAATAGCAATATTTGGATTGAGGGGGCCTCTCCGAAGACATTGCGCGGACTGATATACGTAAAGTATTGAGCGAAAAATGTCCCACCTAAGGCAGTCAAGCAAGCGCTTAAAATGGAAGCCTGTACTTTTGTGCGCAGGGTATTCACTCCCAATGCCTCGGCAGCATCTTCATTTTCGCGCACGGCGACCAATCGGTAGCCAAAACGTTGACGGCTGTACCAATGTGTCAACCAGATCGCCAGCCCGGTCATAATCAGGATAATATAGTAATAGCCTGCTTTACCCTCGAATTGCATCAATGCAGGTTGGTGACCTTCCCATTTCACCTCTAATCCTTGTGCGCCCCCGATAAACTCGATGTTGTTGCCCAGGTATACTGCTGCTTCAGCCAAAGCGATGGTCACTAGGGCAAAGTACGGACCTTTCAGACCATAGCGGAAGCATAAATATCCGACGAACCAACCTACGAGGCCTGCGAAGGCTGCGCCCACCCACATGCCTAGCCATGGAGTGACGCCCAATTTGGTGAACAGAAAGGTGGAGGTGTAAGCCCCAATCCCTAAGAATAGGCTGTGTCCAAGAGAGTGTTGCCCGGCGTATCCACCCAGTATATTCCATGAAGTGGCTAGGTAAGCGTAGAGAAACACCAGTACCGCGATATGCAGTGCATACTCCGTGAAAAATAGTGGCACAATGAGCAAGATTACTGCGATGAGGATCAAATAAGCTGACGAGTTACGCAGAGCATTCATCGCTGTTTACCTCCAAAAATACCCTGTGGGCGGAATAGAAGCACAAGGACGAAAATACCAAACGTGAGTACGCGCGCTAATGAGCCAGGGAGCAGTGAAGCTCCCACGGATTCGGTCAGGCCGATAATCAATCCGGCGACCAAAGCGCCCATAAAGTTGCCTAGCCCGCCCAATACAACGACCACATAAGCGATCAGACCGAAAAAGAGTCCAACAGTCGGGGATGTGTAATAAAAGGGGATCATAAACGAAGCGGCGACACCCAGGCACGCAGAACCGATTCCGAAAGCTAGCAGGTAAGTGCGCTGCACGTTAATGCCCACCAGAACCGCGGCATCTCTGTTCTGGGCGGCTGCCCGAATTGCGCGGCCGATATCTGTCTTTTGTAGGAACCAGTAAAGCAAAATGGCTGCCAGACCTGAGCCCAGAAAGGCAATCAGCTGGGCAACCCGGACTACCACTGGCCCAACAGTGAAGGTCATGCGCGTGTAGGTAGTTGATGTAACCAGCACATCGGCCTTGAAGATGACCAGCGCCAGATTTTGCAAGATTAGCGACAGCCCCAATGTCAACATGATCTGATTCATTGAGGGATGGTCAAGAATGGGGCGAATGCTCACCTGGAAAATCACGACTCCCACGAGAAAAAGCAAGGGTGTGGTAACCAGGACGGTCAAGTAGGGATCCCACCCTGCTTTGGCTGTCAATAGATACGAGATATACATGCCGATCATTAAAAACTCGCCATGTGCGAAGTTGATAATGCGCATTACACCCCAAATCAAGCTCAAACCAACCGATATTAATGCAAAAATTCCGCCGATTAATATTCCTGTCAGCACAGCTTGAGCCAGGAGTTCAAACGAGAGGATCATTTGGCCTCCAATTACCAGTGAAATAAAGGTTGGTTCGGGCAGCCTAGCCGCCCGAACCAACCAACCGTCATGAAATTACTTGCTAAGTTGGACTGGTTTGGCTGCATAGGCGCCTGGCCAGACCGGGATCAGTTCGCCACCTTGCACCTGGACGATGAACAACGGGGCGTTCGGGTTCTGACCGTTTTCATCGAAATAGATGTGGTCGGTCGGGAGAACCATGCTTGGGCCTGATGGCAAGTCGGTTTTTGCCAATGCATCACGGACTGCATCGCGGTCGACTGAGCCAGCACGCTCGAGTGCGTCGGCGATCACGTAGCCAGCCTGATATGCGTAGGCGCCGTTACCGGTGATATCGTCACCAAATACGGCTACATAGCGGTTGTTCAGATCTTCTGCTCCAGCGGCGTACTTGGTGTACTCGATCTCGGTGAACCAGCCTTCGGCTGTTTGCCCCAGCTGCTTAATGAATTCGGGGTCTACCGTACCACCGGCAGCATCGATGAAGGGGATATTTGTCATACCCAAGGCTTCACGCGCGCGCGCAATTAGGATTGAGTCGTTGAGATATGTAACCGTCAGCACTGCGTCCGGGTTTGCAGCTTTGACTTTGGATACCTCGGTGGTCAGGTCGGCTGCGCTGGCGGGGTACTTTACCTCCAGCACCATTTCCATGCCAGCTTCTTCCAGGTATTGCTTTTGCCCGGCAGCAGTTGATTCACCAAAGTCGGTGTCTTCGTGCAACAAAGCCACCCGCTTGATATCCAAGCCGGCCAGATCTTTCAGGTCTTTCAAGAAAGTGACCTGATCTTTTGCATACCAGCTGGCTTTGGGGCAGATACGGAAGGTGTACTTGAAGCCTCGTTCGGTGATCTTGTCTGAGACCGCCATGCTGACGATGAAGGAAGTAGCCAGGCGTTCGGCCTCCTGGGTGGAGGGGACGGTCACACCGGATTGGTATGCGCCAATAATGGCGACGACATTCTCTTGTTGTACCAATCGTGTAACTTCGCT
>DATCYX010000060.1:0-4809 GCA_036526235.1 Anaerolineales bacterium
CGTTGCTTGATTGGCGGGAGCTGGTAGAGCAAGATGCCTAATATTGCCAGGGCAATCAGGACCCCAAACATGGTGGTCAGTGTTGGCTTACGCATGAGGCGGATTCTAATTTGAGAATGTAGCCAGAAGATTAGAGATTAGTGAAGGAATGGGATAATATATAGACCAACAAACACTATAGGGTAAGCAGTGCTCTAAAATCTCAACTATCAGATCGCTCGCAGGGTTGCATGCCGCCTTACGGGAAACGGGAAACCGTGGTCTCGACCATGCCTCTCTATTCCTGTATAATAATCCTGTGATCGAGCTCAATATTCCAGGACGAGGAACGCTCCAGCTGGAACACCTGGTTTGCGATGTGAATGGCACGCTGGCGGTGGATGGTCAGCTCATCGAGGGCATCTCCCGGTTACTCCGCAGCTTGCGCGATCGTTTGACTGTGCACCTGATCACCGCGGATACACACGGGCGCCAGTTACTCATTGACCAGCAGCTAGGCTTGCAAGCTGCCCGCCTGAAACCCGGTGACGAAGCGCGGCAGAAAGCCGAGTTTGTGCGCCAATTGGGTGCCGAAGGCGTGATCGCACTTGGGCAGGGGGCCAACGACGCCAACATGCTGAAGGAAGCCGCTTTGGGGATCTGCGTGCTGTCTAAAGAGGGCACAGCTGTGGAGGCCTTGCTGGCAGCCGACCTGCTCGCCCCAGATATCTTCTTTGCTTTGGAGCTTCTCGAAAAACCTTTACGCATCGTAGCCAGCCTTCGCCGTTAATCCTATGAGCTTTCCCAAGACAGAACAGTTCCCTGACGACCCCGAATCCCTGCCACCTGCCCGCCGCCGCAGGGTGCGCCGCTTGTTGGCTCCTCTAAATGCCGATGAACGCGCTGACTATCTCGATGAGTTTGCCCATCGCGCTTCGCCGACCTTTGATTTCTTCCTGTTCTCCCTGGTATCCGGCGCAGTGATGGGGATCGGCTTGCTGCTAGATGCCCCGGCACTTTTGGTGTTAGGGGCGGTGCTGGCCCCCTTGATGGCGCCCACCATAGGCCTTTCATTGGGCACGGTAACCGGCTCGGGGCGCTATTTCCTACGCAGCTTGCTGGGCGTGCTCATCGGTGGCCTGCTAGCCAGCCTGGGGGGCGCGGCCGCCGGACTGGCTACCCAATATTGGGTTTCACCAGAATTAACCCAGGCGTATTTCCACGCCCAATTATCCTGGTCAAACTTCCTGGTGCTGGCAATCGGAGCATGCTACACCGCGGCGGCTATGCTGCACGACAAACATAATCCCGCCTTGCCCAGCGTGGCACTGGCTTACGAGCTCTACATTCCTTTAGCCATTGCTGGCTTCGGACTGACCAGCGGCGCGCCGCACCTCTGGCCCGATGGTCTGGTGATCTTTGCCATACACCTAGCCTGGAGCGCCCTACTAGGAACTATAACACTGGCAATCTTGGGTTTCCGCCCGCTGACAATTTTCGGTTACACGATTGGTGGAGTGGTCACCTTGTTGGTCATCACGCTGCTGATTGGCCTGAGCGGCGCGGGGGCGATCCTGGGCGGGCAGATGGCCCTGCCCACACCCGTACCCACCGCGACGTTCACCATCACCCCCACGCTCACCAGAACTTCCACGCCTGTACCTCCAACCGCCACGCTCACTCCCACGCTCACATTCACCCCAACTAGTACTGCGACCCAAACAGTCACCCCCACACCCACCCCGATCTACGCCATTATCCAGACGACGGATCAGAAAGGCGCCGTGCTGCGCGCCCAGCCAGGCGGCGAGGTGCTGCGCAGTTATTTCGACGGGACGCTCATGCAGGTTCTCCCAGACCAAGTGACCATTGACGGGGTGGAGTGGGTGCACGTCATTGCTCCAGATGGTCTGGAAGGTTGGATGGTGCAGCGCCTGCTGGCGACTGCCACGCCAGCTCCCGAGTGGGGAGGTTGAAAGTTATACATCACATTATGAGTTATCCCGGCATGAAACCTATCTCCATGTAAATCGTATACAATAATACTGATGGATTGATTGCTATCAAAGTCAGAGGTTACACAGTTCAAGGAGAATGCAAAATGGATATCGGTTACGTACTCTCAAGAGCCTGGCAAATTATCTGGAAGAACAAAGTGCTGTGGGTCTTCGGCATCCTGGCTGGCTGCGCAAATGGCGGTGGAGGGGGAGGGGGAGGCGGCAACGTTAGCAACACCTTCCAAAGGGATTTCCCTGGAGGACAACCTTTTGAAAGGATGTTCGAAAACATCCCTGATTACCAGATTTGGGGGCTGATTGCCATCGTGATCCTGGTGATCCTGGTGCTGGCGGTGCTGGCAATTTTCCTGGGCACGATCGGGCGCATCGGCCTGATCCGCGGCACCCAGCAGGCGGAGGGTGGCGCAACCAGCCTGGTCTTCGGAGAGCTGTTCAGTGGCAGCATGCCCTACTTCTGGCGGGTCTTTGGCCTGAGCCTGTTAGTGGGCCTGGTGATCCTGGTAGCGGTAGGGTTGTTTGTGCTGCTTGCTTTCACAGGGACCGTGGCCACATTGGGACTTGGCCTAGTGTGCCTCATTCCCTTGATCTGCATCCTTGTGCCGGTAATGTGGTTTATCAACGTGATCGTTGAGCAAGCCAGTATCGCCATTGTGCTCGAGAATCTGGGCATCATGGACGGGCTAAAACGAGGCTGGGAGGTGGTGCGCGCCAACCTGGGGACGATGGTTATCATGGCGCTCATCCTGCTGCTGGGTGTGGGTGGCATAGGCGGGTTGATCATCGCCCTGCCGATCCTGATCATTGTAGTGCCAGCGATCATTGGCGCGGCTGTGGGCACGGATCAGGCTATCGGAGGCGGTTTACTATTGGCCGGGATATGCTTCATCACCTATCTACCTGTTCTCCTGGTCTTGAATGGCATCTTGCGCAGCTACATTGGGTCTGCCTGGACGCTCACTTTCATGCGCCTGACGGGTGAGCCAGCCAGCCTGGAGCCTTCTGTCGAGGCAGCGTAACGACTGCACCTAGTCCCGGCGGCTATGCTTAGCTGTGGAATAATATCTTAAAAGCCTGCGTGCGGGTTATAGCCCGCACGCAGGTCTTTTTAAATATTTGATCGGGGGTTACAGTTCTCCACCCAGCACTTTCTCACCCGTCGGACCAGGGCTGCCACCAGCCGGTTCGACGGTAATCCCGAAGGCGGAGTAAGACGCCAGTGGTTCTGGGGAGTCAATATACAACGATTTATACCCCTGGGTGTCTACAGAGAACACGCCTCCGCTGGTTCGCTCACCATCTTGGATCAGCCAGAGCTGATATTGCTCGGCCTCGCCCAAGACAGGCAGTTGATCCACAACCATGGTTCCATGCATACCATCCAAGCTGATCACCAGCAGGCCAGTTGCATTTGGCGCCGCATTTGTCCCCTGGAACTGAACCGCCATTAATCCGTCTGGTCTCCTATTTTCAAGCGAATTCAGACGCCCCCACAGGTACAGGTTACTGGCAGCTAACACCAAAATCAAGACCAGGCTTACTAGCGACCAAGCCGGAGTAGCATCCTGCCGGATCAAGCGCTGCCACAGGGATGGATTTTGCGCTTCAGTTGCAGGCAGTTCGGCAGCCCGGGCGCGTTGCAAGATCTTGTCCCTCAGATCGGGCGGCGGGTCGCTTTCGTTCATAGCCAAAGGCAGATCAGCCGCCAGCACGGTGTATGTATCCAGTTCGGCGCGGCAGATCTTGCAGGTAGCCAGGTGCTCGGCTACCAGCAGGTCATCTCCCTCATCCAAACACCCCAGCGAGTACGCTGGTAGCAAATCTAAAACGTGTCCTTCTATCAAATCTCAACTCGACTCAAGCGCCCGATATTTGGGGGCGCTGTTTTTTGCAACGTATCTTTTTATTAATACGATTTAACCTTGAAATCGGATTTATAAATCCGGTTAACTCTCCTCATGCAACAACTGGCGCAATTTCTGCATCGCCAAGCGGATGCGGGTTTTTACAGTGCCCAGTGGTTCACGCAGCCTTTTAGCGATCTCGCTATGGGAGTAGCCCTGGAAATAGGCATAGGCTAGCGCCTGGCGCTGTTCGGGGGGCAACTGGGCCATAGCCCAACGCACCCTGTACCTGCGTTGTGCCATCTCAATCTCAGCCTCCACATCGACGGAATCAGGCTGCTTAAAGCCAACATCGTCTACCCAAGAGGCAATATTGCCCTCTGGACGGATACTGCGGCGGCGGAGCAGGTCAATGGCGCGGTAGCGAGCTATGCTGCTCACCCAGGTGATCACCTTGCCCTGCTCAGCGCGGTAGGTCTCGGCTTTGTTCCACACGCGCAAGAAAACATCTTGGGTGATCTCTTCGGCCAGCCCCGGATCGCCGGTGACGTTTAGCGCCATGCTGTATACCAGCCGCCCGTAGCGGTCGTAGAGGGCGCCCAAAGCCTGCTCCTGCGCCAGTACCACCAGGCGCAGCAACGCCTCATCATCGAACTTTTTATAATCCACCTGCATCTCTCAAGTGAGGGAGTATAACATAGTGTCCCAATTATCAAGGCATTGAATCAGGGCAATCGCATTCGGGCGATTGCCCACCACTGAGGAGAGAAAATGGGCTGGACTTTGGCTCTTTAACCAAAATCCGAAAGGTAAAGGTTGAATTTTGAGCTCCAAAATAGCGACAAACCAGGTCAAATCCTGGCTGCGGCATGCACAGCATTGTGCAAACCGGCCAACCAGGCCTCCTTTTTGAGCCAGTTGTCCCCGGTCCCGGTCCAAATGGCCCGAAAGTCAGGGCTGCCCCATAAAGC
>DATCYX010000061.1:0-2737 GCA_036526235.1 Anaerolineales bacterium
GGCAGAATAAATGCAAATCTCCTGTTTAAGGAACATATTCTCTCTCCCAAGTACGATCTAAACTCGCTCAAGGCTCATTGTCTTGCTGATTTCCGCCTCAAATTATCCAATTATCCTGCAAGTGCATGTATAATATAAGCCGTCGCGCCGAGTGGACTCTCGGGGTTTGATGACTTTATTTTGTTGTTAGGGAGTTAGGGAATGGCAGATCGTCCAACCTGGGTCGGTAAAACGTTAGGCGGGCGCTACCGCATCGATGACATTTTGGGGCAAGGGGGCATGTCGGCAGTATACAAGGCCTACGATCCCAACCTCAAGCGAGTGGTAGCGGTGAAAATCATCCACGGTCACCTGGCGGATGACCAGCGCTTCATGGCGCGTTTCGAAGAAGAGGCCACGGCGGTTGCCCAGCTTCGCCATCCCAATATCGTCCAGGTGTTTGATTTTGACCACGACGGCGACCTGTACTACATGGTGCAGGAGTTTATCCCAGGCGAGACGCTGCAGCAGCTCCTACGCCGCCTGGAAAGGTCTGGACGGCGCATGCCCTTGGGGGATGTGATCCGCTACACCGTGCACATCGCCAACGCCAGTGGCTATGCCCACCAGCGCGGCATGATCCACCGCGATATCAAACCAGCCAATATCATGATAGATGTGCATGGGCAAGCCACCCTGATGGATTTCGGCATTGTCAAGATCACGGGGGGCGAACGCCACACTGCCACCGGGGCGGTGGTGGGTACCGCCTTGTACCTCTCGCCTGAGCTGATCCGTGGTGAAGTCCCCGACCCACGCTCCGACGTCTACGCTCTGGGCGTGACGCTGTTCGAGATGGTCAGCGGACGGCCGCCGTATGAAGCCGATTCGGCCATGACCTTGATGATGATGCACTTGAACGACCCGCTGCCTGACTTGCGCCAGTTACGCCACGGGGTGCCCGACGCATTGGTGGCCGTGATCGAGAAGGCCATGCAGAAAAACCGCCCTGACCGCTATGCATCCATGGATGAGATGGCGGCTGACCTGCAGGCAGCGCTCCAGACCTTGCCGGCTTCTCCAGATGTCACCCAGGTTGAAGCCGCCCCTGTGAAAAGCGAGCCAACCTCCCCAACCGCCGCGCTGCGGGATACGGGCACCCAAGTTGAGGTCACCCCCGAACCGGAGCCGGTTGCAGAGACACCCCCTCCGTCACCTGCTGCTCCCCCCACCCAGATGCCCGTCTCCCAGCCGCCCACCCTGGACAGCCCATCCATTGTAACCCCGCCAGAGCAGGTGGCAAGCGCAGAGCTTGGCACGCAGGCTATGCCGGCCGTTGAGCCGTCAGTGACGCCCTCCCCCGGTGCAGATGAGACCCTCCCGCCTGTTGAGCGTGGTGCCGGCGGACCGCCTGCCCCTCCGCCGACTGCGACAAGTGCTCCGAGCGCGGGCAAGAAGCCGCTGCCGATGGCGGTATGGGTTGGCGCAGGCCTGGTAGTCGTGATACTGGTCATCTTTGGGATAATCCAAGCCAGCCGTGGGGGATCGCAGCCCAGTCAAGCGCTTGAACCAGCAGCCAGCGCCACGCCAACTACGGCAGTTGTGGTGGCCGCGGCTCCCACCGACACCCTCGCCCCAACCGAGACAGCCGCTCCCAGCGCCACCGCTACCTTGGCTCCCACCGATACACCCTCGCCTACCCCCACGCCCACGCTAGGGTTGCCCCCCACCCCCACCTTTCCCGCTGGCGTTCCCTTTGCTTTCATCAAGAGCATCACACTGAATGAAGGGCAAAACTATATTGTCGATTATGACACGCTGGAGTTCCAGGAGCAGCTGCCTGGGGTGCACGTGCATTTCTTCTTTAACACCGTCCTGCCGGAGCAGGCTGGAAATCCAGGATCAGGACCCTGGATCCTGTGGGGCGGACCGCGGCCCTTTGATAAGTACAGGCAGAGGGACCACAATGAGCAAGCCACCCAGATGTGCGTACTGGTCGCCAATGCCGATCACAGTGTCCAGCCGGAAAGCGGAAACTGCGCCATCCTGCCGGATGTCAACGCGGTCACGATTCTGACCGAGACCGCTTGCCTGGCTGGAACAGATGTGAGCTCCCAGGTGGTCACCAGCCTGCCGCTCGGGCAGATCGCGCGTGTCTTGGGAATTTCGACCGACGGAGCCTGGTGGAATATCGCCAATCCTGAGGATATGGCGGCAAATTGCTGGGTGCCGGGCGACCTGGCCTTTTTTCACGGCGACCAGGCGTCGGTGCCTGTCGTTGAACCAGTTGATTAATTCATTAATTGCGTAACTTCTGAAGATTCTGCTCAGGAGGGAAGATGGACACCACGTATGGGAAATTAATCCTGCTGAACCCCAACGGTCCAGAGCAGGAATTTGAACTGGCAAAAGCCAGCGTCTCGTTGGGGCGGGCGATCACTAACGATATTATCCTCAGTGATGTGCGTATTTCGCGCAATCACGCTCGCCTGGAAGGTGGCTCGCAAGGTTGTACCCTGGTTGATCTAGACTCTTCCAACGGCACGCGGGTCAACGGTATCCAGGTTGAGCGCGCCACGCTCAAACCTGGCGACACGATCAGCCTGGGAAACCAGCTGCTTCGCTATGAGATCGCTGACATCAGTGAAGACCTGGGCCTGACCCAGATCGACACACAGGCTCAGCTTGAACAAACGATGGATCGGGAATTTCTTCCCCAGGCGATCAACGAGACCGGTAACCCCAGCCTGGTGATATT
>DATCYX010000062.1:0-2772 GCA_036526235.1 Anaerolineales bacterium
GTAACAACATGGCAATGGTCATCGGTCCTACCCCGCCGGGTACTGGTGTGAGATGCGAAGCGACTTCTTTGACTTCATCGAAGGCCACATCCCCTACAAGTTTGTATCCCTTCTCTTTACTGGGGTCGTCAACTCGGTTCACGCCAACGTCGATCACCACTGCTCCGGGCTTGACCCAATCGCCGCGCACCATCTCTGGTCGTCCCACAGCAGCCACAAGTACGTCTGCAGAGCGGCATACATCCGCAAGGTCGCGTGTGCGCGAGTGGCAAATTGTCACTGTAGCATTGCGCTCAACCAGCAAGAGTGCAACAGGCATTCCAACGATGTTCGAGCGTCCCAAGACAACCGCATTGCAGCCTTCTAATTCAACCCCAACCTGACCGAGTAAATAAATCACTCCATCGGGAGTGCACGGTACAAATAAAGGTTTTCGCCCTTTTTGTGCCAGCCGGCCTATATTGATTGGATGGAATCCGTCGACATCCTTTTCGATGCTAATTGTGGAGAGCACCCGTTCCTCGTCCAGTCCTTTGGGTAATGGCAACTGAACCAGGATGCCGTTAACCTCCGGATTTGCATTCAACTCGGCGACCAACTTTTCCAGGTCAGCCTGTGATATATCGGCAGGAACCACATGACCAAAGGAGCGGATTCCGGCTTTCTCGCAGGCTTTCTGCTTCATGCGCACGTAAACTTGTGAGGCTGGATTCTCCCCCACCAGTACGGTTGCCAATCCAGGTCTTGAAAGGCCTTTTTCGATGCGAGCAGCTACATCTTTTGCCACATCGGCGCGGACTTGTTCGGCAATTGCAGTTCCGTCAATCAGCTTGGCAGTCATTGAGATACTCCTGAAAGTAGTGTATATGATAAATCATGGGGGTCAGGTTGACATTTGCTCAAATTTTGATATACTTTATCTTGATATACTATTGATATATCAGTTTTGCTCATTATAACTATTCTTTTGATACTTTGCAATGCTTGAAGATTTATCCAGCTCAATAAATCATCCTGGGGGACAATCATCTGCGACAGAGCGCTCAGGGATGTCTCTAAGCCATATAGCATATACAAAAATCAAGCACAAGATCGTTACCCTTGAATTAGCGCCAGGATCAATCATTGACGAAACCAGTCTACGGTCCGAGCTAAAACTTGGCAGAACACCCATACGGGAAGCACTACTCCGCCTATCTCTGGAAAACTTGGTCATCATCGTACCCCGGCGGGGCATCTTTGTCTCCGAAATATCCATACCCCACGTCCAACAACTTTTCGAAATGCGCTTAGCACTGGAACCGTTGGCAGCGAGTCTGGCCGCCGAACGCATCACTGGCGCATATATCCAGCAGCTGGATACCGCTTTGGACGTGAAACTCGAAAATTACCCATCTCCAAGTGCAGCTTATATCCACGCTGATCAAAGCTGGCATAAAATTTTATATGAGGCAGCTGGGAATAAATATCTTGAGACCGCCCTGAATGCTCTTTATACATTGAGCCTGCGCCTGTGGAATTATTCCCGAGTGATTATCGACGACCTGCACTCCGCATTAACACTGCACCAACAAGTGGTTCTGGCAATTAAAAATAATGACTCGGACCTGGCACACAATTTGTTAGAGAGACATGTCCGAGTATTTCAGGAAGAAATTCAGAAAGCCATGCTCAGCCTGCCTGGCAAAGCCAAGGCTGGCTAACATCTATATTTCCATAAGAGCTAGTCCACCTCAAGAAGTTGTGCCAGCAACTGGATAGGGTGTAAAGCGGTCCGCCCTACCCCATCCTTAATTTGCGCCTGACAAGACACACCAGCAGCTACAATTAGCATTTCATGATCTATCCCAACGCCGGCAGCACGCAATCCAGGAAACAAAGACAGCTCCCCCACTTGCATCGATAGATCATAATGCTCTGCTTCGTAACCAAACGCCCCAGCCATCCCACAGCACGATCCCTCTATAACTGCCACGTCATAACCACACAAGGCTAACAGTTCGCGAGTGGCGTGTTCACCGACAGATCTTCCATCTGGTCGGAGCGGCTGGGACTTTTGATAACAATGACCATGCAGATACACCTTTTTCGACCTGGTCGATTCATTCAGCAAGAGCCGATTGATGCGTGGTAGGCCATCACCGCCTGGTCGCACCAGAAATTCATCGATCATCCAGGACCGATCAGCTAGCCTTTGCACTCTCTGGTCGCCAGGGAGCAGGTCAAAATATTCATCTCTAAGGGTATAAATCTCCGATGGTTCCAGCCCGATCACTGGAATCTGGCCATCGGGATCCATCTGGTCGACAGTTTCCACAAGGCGAGAAGCGTGGCGCCGTGCTGCGGGCAGAAATCCTTTGGAGATTAATGTACGCCCTGAGCCGATCACTGGGAGCAAGCCGACCTGGTACCCGAGAGCGTGCAACACACGGACTGCAGCCAGCCCAATTTCTGGTTGAAAATATTCAATAAATGGGTCGGATAGCAGTAAGACATCTGCTTGCTTGTACCTCTTGCTCATCCCAACCCTCTCTTCCTTCGCCCTGCGATGAAACGACTTTTGCTGCAGGATAGGAAATTGACGCTTTGCTGAAAATCCCAGCCATTTTTCCGCCATATTTTTCGCACTTTCCCAACCCAGCAATGGATTAACCACGGCAGAGAAATGGTGCCCTAGCCGGGCAAAAACCCCAATGAAAGCAAAAAGATAATCACGTAATTTCCGCCGGTGAGTTTGATAATACCGATGTAAAAATTCGTAGCGAAGCTTTG
>DATCYX010000063.1:0-4151 GCA_036526235.1 Anaerolineales bacterium
GATAATCTTACCGAGTCCTTGCTCATCGGCGCGCTTCTCGTGGTGGTCGTGCTGCTTTTCTTCCTGTATGAGTGGCGAGTGGCTTTGATCAGCGCCACGATTATCCCCGTATCTTTGATGGCCTCCCTGCTAGTGCTCAACCTGCGCGGCGTGACTATCAATGTAATGACTTTGGCAGGGTTAGCGATCGCCATTGGGGCAGTCGTCGACGATGCCATCGTTGATGTAGAAAATATCGTGCGACGCCTACGCCGGCTGCGCAAGGAGGGCAGTACCCAGTCGACGGCAAGTATTGTCCTGGAGGCCTCGCTCGAAGTGCGCGGTGCTATCGTTTATGCCTCGCTGATCGAAATCTCAGCTTTGCTGCCGGTTTTCTTCCTGGAGGGCTTGTCGGGAGCGTTCTTCCAGCCATTGGCCAGTGCATATGTAGTGGCGGGGCTGGTATCTCCCTTGGTGGCGTTGACGGTAACGCCAGCCTGGGTCTTGCTCCTCTTATCCAATGCGCCGATTGAGCACCGCCAATCCCCGATCATCCCATGGATGCACCGTATATACGATAGGGTGTTGGAGCGAATCCTGCTCACACCACGCCTGGCGTATGGAACTGTGAGCACCATCGTGTTGGCTGGCGTGGTGGTTTGGCCATTCCTCGGGCAGGAATTGCTCCCTTCGTTCAAAGAACGAGACTTCCTGATGCATTGGATCACCAAACCCGGCACATCTCACCCGGAGATGTGGCGCATAACGGCTCGGGCTTGCAGGGAGCTCTTGACAATTGATGGAGTGCGCAATTGCGGCTCACATATCGGTCAAGCCCTGATGGCGGATGAACCCTATGGGGTCTACTTTACAGAGAACTGGATCAGCATTGACCCTTCAGTCGACTACGATGAAACCCTTGCCAAGGTTCAAGAGGCGGTGGATGGCTACCCAGGGTTGATCCGCGACGTTCAAACCTATCTAAAAGAAAGAATCCGCGAGGTGCTGACAGGATCCAGCGATACTGTCGTCATCCGCATTTATGGCCCCGATCTGCATACGCTGCAAGACAAAGCGGATGAGGTGCTGGCTGCTATTGACGGGATCGAAGGGGTTGTGGATTTGAAAAAGGAACTTCACATGGACACGCCTCAGATTGAAGTTGAGGTTGACCTGGAAGCAGCCCAGCGTGTTGGGCTAAAACCGGGCGATATCCGCCGGGCGACAGCCTTCCTGGTGCAGGGCGAAGAAGTCGGCGATATTTTTGTTGGGGGAAAGACCTACGATGTGAATGTGTGGAGCACACCCGAGACGCGCAACAGCCTGACCGATATTCGCGAGCTGCTGATCGACACGCCTAGAGGTGGTCATGTGCGCCTAGCGGATGTCGCCGACATACGCATCGCGCCGGTGCCAAACGTCATCGAGCGTGAAGGCCAGTCGCGAAAAATTGATGTTTCGGCGAATGTGCGTGGGCGCGATCTGGGTTCCGTCGCGAAAGATGTCGAAGCTGCCCTGCAGGGAGTCGGGTTCCCGCTGGAGTACCACGCTGAGGTATTGGGCGAGTTTGCCGAGAGGCAAGCAGCTTCGCAGCGTATCCTCCTGGCTGGATCTGTGGCTGTAATCGCGATTTTCTTCCTTCTGTACACCTCTTTCGAAAACTGGCGCTTGGCAACGCTTACTTTCTTCACATTGCCTTGGGCGTTGGTAGGTGGCGTGCTGGCAGCCTATTTTAGCAACGGTATCCTTTCGCTCGGTTCCTTGGTCGGGTTGCTAACCATCCTTGGTATTGCCACCCGCAACGGGATTATGATGATCAGCCACTTCCAACATCTGGAGGAGGAGGAAGGCGAGACCTTTGGTCCCGAGCTGGTTAAGCGCGGGGCGCGCGAGCGAATTGCCCCCATCATGATGACAGCTCTCACTACAGGGCTGGCTCTTGTACCCCTGGCGATCGCTGGTAATATTCCCGGTCAGGAGATTGAGTACCCCATGGCCATCGTCATTCTAGGCGGCCTGGTCACTTCAACATTGCTGAATTTGCTGGTATTACCCACAATGTATTTGCGCTTCGGGAAGAGCGAAGCATGGCAGTCGCCTTCCCAATCTAGCGCAGGCAGTACAGCTTAATTTTGAAAGGAATACGAATTACTATGCGACGCCTTCATCTAGTCTCTTTAGCAGCAGTGTGGCTTCTCATGATGGCGGTTGTGGCATGTGCTGGCGCGCCTACCCCGGCTGCACCGACCTCGCCACCCACCTCTGCACCATCACCTACACAATCGGAATCCATCTCCGATGAGACCGAAGATCTTGAGAAACCATATGAGGACTTCGACCCCGACAATTTCGATGATCCGACTACCATCGACAACGAGTGGTTACCCATGCGACCGGGGATGCAGCACATCTTTGAAGGGGTCACAGAAGAAGCCGGTCTGACTATCCCTCATCGCGTGATATTCACTGTCACTGACCTGACCAAGGTGATTGATGGCGTGCGTACTGTAGTTATTTGGGATCAGGACTTTAGCGCGGGTGCGTTGGTGGAGACGGAGCTGGCCTTCTTTGCGCAGGACAATGATGGCAATGTCTGGCGCATGGGTGAGTATCCAGAGGTATACGAGGACGGAAAGCTCGTTGAGGCTCCTGCCTGGATTTCAGGTCTCAAAGGCGCGGTAGCGGGGATTATGATGAAAGCGGATCCCCAGCTAGGGATGCCCAGTCACTCCCAGGGATGGGCACCCTCAGTGGATTTCACTGACCGCGGGCAGGTAGATCAGGTAGGTCAGGAGACCTGTGTCCCAGCGGGTTGTTATGAAGATGTGCTGGTGGTTGCAGAGTTTAGCGAGGCGGAGCCCGATGCATTCCAGCTCAAGTACTACGCTGAGGATTTGGGCAATATACGTGTTGGCTGGAGGGGTGCGGATGCAACCAAGGAGACACTAGAACTGGTTGAGATCATCCAACTCAGCCCGGAAGAGCTAGTAGAGATTCGCGCACAAGCACTGGAATTGGAGGAGCGCGCCTACGAGATCAGCGAAGAGGTATACGATCAAACTCCGCCAATTGAAATTCCCCAGGATTCGGCCTCAGTTCCTGAGCCCACCCAGGGTACAGTGACGGACGGTGCCACGGCGGAGGTTGTGGTCTACGCCTCAGACCTACCAGAAAGCGCCTTATCCGAATTTGAAGTTTGGGACGAGCCACTATCACCAGGAGGTAAGATGCTCGGAGTTACCAATAACGGCGATGAGATGGACCCTCCTCCCGAGGATGACCCCCATGTGACTTTCAATGTGCAGGTTCAAGATAGCATCCCTTACCGTTGCTGGATACATATGAAAGTTGGCGCACCGAAGGGCAAATCGCAAGCGAACGTGTTTTTCGTGCAATTCTCTGATGCCATGAAACAATCAAATGAAGATGCCTTCGCTCCGGAAACGGACAGCTACCTGACTGCGCAAGGCCCGACCCAGGAAGGCTGGACTTGGGTTGGCTGTGATTTAGACGGGAGCGATTCCCTGATATACTTCAAGACCAGCGGCGAGATCACCGTACGTTTGCAGGCCGGGATGGAAGGTGTTGGGTTCGACCAGTTTTTGTTGAGCTCCGCACGTTTCCTGGACGAGCCGCCATCCGATGCAGTCGTAGAACAATAGAGGGTGAAGAATATGGAAAATACCAAGAGCTGGACTAGCCTGGTTGCTCCTTCTGGATGGACAGATGTTTTCATCCGAGCCGTCAAGGTGTTTTTGGTTGCATTTGTGATGTTGCACCTGAAAGAGTTTCTCGACGGTGGTGGTTTCGACACCCCAGATATCGCGGTTGATGCGTTAGTGGTCGCAGCTGGGACCCTCGTATTGAATGCGATCCTCGCGCTGACTACACGTACCAGGGGTTAGCTTACCTGCCATGTAGGTCAGACCAAGCAAGCCCGAAAAAACTGCGAGTTTCTCGACTGTTACGAGGATTATAGGTACAACAGGTCGAGGCCGGTGCGGACAATACACGCACCGGCTTGTCAACATGTATATTATTTTCCCTCGATGAACCCATACTCAGTTAATAGTAGACTTTGATCTTGAATGAGCCCGATTCCAGGGGCATAGGTTTTATATTCCACCTCCAAGGGATTGAGGGCTGTGCCTTCCTTAATCTTCAGAGATTTT
>DATCYX010000064.1:0-8907 GCA_036526235.1 Anaerolineales bacterium
AAAGGAGTGACATCTGCATAGCCGCCTTTACGTAATAACCCTTGCACGCCATCTTTTACCCATAACTTCTTTCCGCCTCCGAAACGATGGGTAAAATAATCCTCGATTAAGCTTTCATCCCACGACCAAAGGGGAAATTCCTCTTTCCTGTTGAATGAAGGATTGGAACTAATAAACAGCAAAGGGGCTTGCTCAATCAAGCCATTCCAGGGTTCGGGAACATGAAAACTATCTAGGCTGGTAGCCTTTTGACTCGCAATAACTTGGGAGCAAGGGTGTTGCTCCGATGGTTTCTTGACACAAGTAATAACATTTGGACACCGAGCGATTTCTAGTAACAGATTCATCTTTCACCTCAAAATATGCACAAGAAATCCCATGAAGCAATACTTTAATTGATTGTTCAGGATGTAAGGGGAGTTTTTCCCTATCCCCTTCCCCCTATCCCCTTAAGAATCTGTGGATAACCCTGTTGATACAGTGTGTAAAAGCCCTCGATTCCGGTGGATAAATCCGGTGGCGGCTCACCCAGGGCAGCAGCCAGCTTATCGGTGCGCAGGGTAAGCTTGGGAGAGCGCACGGCTTGCAACCCGGCCTCTGCCACCGAAGAGGGGGTGATTAGGCTTTCATCCAGGCCGAAGCGGCGGGCGATGCGCACGCCGAATTCGTATTTGGTGGTGCATTCCCGGCTGACTACATGGTACAGCCCGCTGAGCTTCTTCTCCAACATGCGGATCAAGATTGGGGCAATGTCGTTTGCCAGGATGGGGCAGAAAAACACGTCGGTGAAGCCGCGCACGCGCTTGCCTGCACTGAGGTTATAGAAGAAGAACTCGCCCAGGCTGCGGGCACCGCTGATGCTCCAGCCGAACAGGTTGACGCGGGCGATGATCGCCTCGGGATTTGCCTGCGCTACGCTGAGCTCACCCTCCAGCTTGGTGCGGGCATAGATGCTCAATGGATTGGGGACATCTTCTTCAAGGTAATCGCCGCGCTGCCCGTCAAAGACGGCATCGGTAGAGATATGCACCAGGCGCGCTCCGCCCCTGGCGACATAGGCTGCCAGTTTTCCAGGGAGCTCACTATTCATCTGTTTTGCCTGCTCAGGATCAGCTTCGCAGGCGTCTACGTTTGCCATCGCAGCACAGTGGATCACCCAATCGGGTTGAGTCTGGTCGAGCAGGCGCTCCACTGCGCCGGGGATGAGCAAATCGGTCTGGATGGTACGGAAGGCGTCGGTCTTGAGAGCGTGATCCTTGACCGTGCCGATGACGAGGTGGCCTTCTCCGGCCTGCCCCGCCGCGCTCAGAGCCAGATTCAGCCCTAGCAGGCCGCTGGCTCCGGTGACCAGAATGCGCATAATTCACCTATATAAGCAGCAATTAGCTATTGTTCTGCGTCTTTCGTCCTCCGTCTACTCATTATCTGAGGTCGACCAATATTCATCAGCCCCAGATTTAATGCTTCAGCTTTCATCCTTCGTCAATCATTATTTGCCCTTCGTCTCTTTCGAAGGGCGCAACCATCTGTTGGATCTGCTGGATGTCAAGCCACTCTGGATTAGTGTTGCTGGCGTAACGATAGCCATCCGGCAGGGGCTTGCCAAGTTTCTGCCACTCGTGACCGAACCACAGCTCGGTAGCAGGCTGCACAATAAACATATCGTCTAGCTCCACCGCAGAGCGGGCTTCATCCTCGTGAATGAGCACTTCGTGGAGCTTCTCACCCGGGCGGATGCCGATGATCTCCATCTCGGTGTCTGGAGCGATGGCCTGGGCCAGATCGATAATCTTCATGCTGGGTATTTTGGGCACAAAGACTTCGCCCCCAAGCATTTGCTCGGTGCAACGGATGACAAAGCGCACGCCCTGTTCCAGGGTGAGCCAGAAGCGGGTCATGCGTTCATCGGTGATGGTCAACTTGCCATTCTTACGCTGCTGCACAAAGATCGGGACGACGCTTCCCCGGCTGCCCACCACGTTGCCATAGCGCACGCAGCTGAAACGGGTGCTGGTGCCGGCGGCGTAGGCGTTGCTCTGTACAAAGAGCTTCTCTGCAGCCAGCTTGGTAGTGCCGTACAGGTTAACCGGATTGACGGCCTTATCTGTGCTCAGTGCCATGACCTTCTTTACAGTCATATCCAGAGCCGCCTCGATGACGTTGCTGCTGCCCAGGATGTTGGTCTTGATCGCCTCTAGCGGGTTGTACTCGCAGGCTGGCACCTGCTTGAGAGCCGCAGCGTGGATGACGATGTCCACCCCATGCATGGCGCGGCGCAAGCGCTCTACGTCGCGCACATCGCCGATGAAATAGCGCAGGCTGGGGTGATCAAAGCCGCTCACGCGCATCTCGTGCTGCTTGAGCTCGTCGCGGCTGAAGACGATCAACTTGGCGGGATGGTACTCGTCCAGCATGATCCTGATGAACTTTTTACCAAACGATCCGGTTCCGCCGGTTACCAGAACAACTTTATCGCTCCAATCCATAATTCCTCGCTTATGCTAACTTACCGCAGAGACACTGGGTACGCCGATATTTCTCCTGCGGTATCTCAGTATATATTGCATCTCTACGGCGAAATTCTTCATTCTACCTTTCTTATGACAATCAACGGATACTGCCCGTTTTCGCCAAGCCAGTGCGGGAAACGCTCCTCCAGCCAGTAAAGCAGCCTCAGCCACAGGCGTCCGCCCAACTGGGGGTAGATAAAATTGCGCAGGAAGCGCACGCTCACACTGCGCCAGACCCAGATTTGAACCGGCATGTGCCTGGCGACTTCGCTCCTGATCCAGGCTGCGTCATGACGGCTGGTATATGTCCCTTTGGGGGTGTCAGCTGTCACTTGCGAAGTGTCACGTGCAGAGTGCCGAGCGCGATGTGCGGTGGGCTGAGTCCGTTTTAGCAGGCGGCGAAGGATGCTCCTTGTCCGGCGGTTTAGGCGGATGAGCGGCTCAGCCCAGCGCATCAGCCGGCTGCCAGGCCAGCCATTGACCACCGTTGCCGCGCACCCGGGGGACAGGAGGCGGTATAACTCCGAATAGGCTTGCAAATGTTCAGTTTCTGGTAGGTGATGGATCGTGTGCAGCGAGACGATGCCTTCAAATGCCTCCGACTTAAAGGGCAGGTTGGCGATATCGCAAACCACGTAGTGCCCGTGCTCCCCGATGCGCTGCCGGGCTTCCTTCAGGGCGATGATTGAAATATCGGCGCAGACACGGCGCTGGTAGCCTTTGGAATATTCCAGGTACGCAGGGTACTGGATCGGCCCGGAGCCGGCATCCAGCAGAAAACGCCCGGAAGGGCGCAAGTGGCGCAGCAAGCGCAGGTGGCAGCGCTGGATGTACGTGCGCGAAACTGGGCGCAGGTCTTCGTAATGCGCGTTCTGGTAAACGCCCTGGCTCACTTCTTGCCAGCCGACCTGGTTGTAGAAATCTTTTACTTGCTGCTTAATATCTATCTCTGCGCTCACGATAATCTCACAGGCTCTCCAAGGAGATCGCGGAAGGTATCTCCAAATGCTTCCTGCCCTTCGGGAGAGAGCACGCGCCCAATAGGCCAGGTGTCCAGCTCGTCCCAGAAGTGGAGCAAATGCCAGGGGAACGGGCGGGGGTAATCGAAGAAAAAGCGATAGGCGTACGTCCACGCCTGCTTCACCTGCTCATCTGAGGGACGGGATTTTTGGGGCTCTTCCAGGATATCATCCAGCATCTGGAAATAAGCCTCCCACGAGCCTGGGTCCAACGTGAAGCCCTTATCACGGTAGTGCGTGTGCCCAGATACGACCACAGGCACACCGCTCATCGCCATCTCCAGCCCGACAGTGGTGGTGTAAACCAGCCCTAGATCGGCGATCTCCACCAGATCATAGGTGTTGACTGGATCATCAGCGGCAACCAGGTGGATGTGCTCAGGCAAGGGCGTTCCGTGAAAAGCCCCGCTGACCACTTCAGCCACCGAAGGCCCTTTTGTGTAGCGCTCGCCAGGATGGATGCGCACGATTAGTTGGACCTGCGGTCGCTCGGCAAAATATGCTACGCTGCGCAACAGCCACTCGGTCATGCTCTGGCTATAGACCTGCCGCCCCAGGGTCAAGCTATCACCGATTACATTGGCGGGCAGCATCACGATCGGGCGGGAATCCAGACCCAGGCTGGAACGCACACGCTCGCCTCCCTGACTGGGTTGCCCCTGCCAGCGGCGCGAGAAATTCTGCCACAGGTCGGCATTCTGCCGGGAGGTAAACAGGGCGCGCACCTGCTGCCACTGCTCTTCCGTCAGGATGGTGTCCTTATGCGCCTGCCACAAAGAATCGGTCTCCTGCAGCATGACTTCGCCGTTCTGGGCAAACCAGATACGCTCGCGCTGCTCACCGAACTCGTAGGTTACCACCGGGATACCCAGCAATCGTGCCACCTGGTAAACTGACCCCATCTCCAGAATGCTACCGTTTGGGGTGAGCACCACGTCTGGCAGACTGGTTTTCATCCAAGCCAGGGCAGCGCGGGCTGCTTGCAGGTTGCGCTGCTGGCGCAAATGATATAGCTCCCCGTTTAAGTCTACATCCTCGACTTGCAGGGTATACTGCACATCTCGCACCGAGACCTCGTGGATAGCATCAAAAAGACTTTGGGGCAGCGTGATATCACTGTGCTTAATATCCAGCAGCGAGACAGGTTGAATGAAAGGTTGCGCTTTGCCGAGCACGGTCTGGGCATAGATGTTATTCCGGCGTATATCGAAACGGGAAAGCGGCTTGTTCCAATTGGCATAGGGCAGGTACGCCAGAGTAACGCGGTGCCCCAGTCCTGCCAGGGCCATCCCCAGTAGAGCGGCGTGCTCTATCCAGTATCGCAAGGTGGCGAAGATCAGCACGTGCTTGCCCGACGGGTTAGCTCTGCGACAATCTTCCACGGCCGCGCGCCATGCAGGCAAGCGCTCCTGCGTGCGGTGCATCGAGAAGCTTTTGCTCAGTGGTCTGCCATTCTGACGGATCTGCCAATACGTCTCGGCAGCAAAAGGCACCTCACCCAATAGGTGTTTGATGGCTGGCTTAAGCTGGATAGTTTTTGTCATCTTGGTTGAACCGCTCAAACCTTTAAAGTCTTTCAGGGAATCCGAGTTCCCTGGATCTCTTCAATCTTCCACTCCAACCTGGGGCGGATTAACCCCAGGCGATTTTCCAACCAGTGAGTGCCTGGAGCGCCGGAAGCATCTACATTGAAAGCCAGGGTGTGCTCATCCTGGAAGTACCGACGCACGCGGAATGAGCTGGCATTGACGCCCACCACGTAGCGCCCCTCGTTGAGGAAATCTGCCGGGATGGAGCAGCGACTGACGTAATGACCAGCCGTTCGTTCGGGGAAGCGCTCGTATTGATTGGCGTCATCCGTATCAAAGGTGGTGAAAATGTGCTCTCCTTGCGGGGTGAGCAGGTAGATTCCCACTCGCAGACCGCTGATGGGGGCTTCCAGAACATACTCGATCTCCAAGGTTGTCGCTTCGGTGGAGCGCACCGCATCCACCACCTGCCCCTGGGGATTGCGCACGCGCAGGGCAATCGGGCGGAACGGGGCAGCATCGGATGAGACCTCGTCCGGTTGCCAGTATCGCTCGCCAGATTGGGCAAAGCCAGATGTCAGATAGGCATCAACAGCTTGAGACGAAGGGGCGCGTAGCACCAGCTTGCCTTTTTCCAACAGGATTGTCTCCTGGGTAAGGCGCAGGATGGCTGACATGTTGTGGCTGACGAACAGCACCGTGCGACCTTGGCTGGCGACATCGCTCATCTTGCCCAAGCATTTGCGCTGGAACTCGGCGTCACCCACCGCCAGCACTTCATCGACCACTAAAATCTCCGGCTCCATATGAGCAGCGACGGCGAAAGCCAGGCGCAAATACATGCCGCTGGAATAGCGCTTGACGGGGGTATCAATGAACTTCTCGATCCCTGAAAAGTCGACAATTTCGTCAAACTTGCGCTCGATCTCTTGCCGTTTCATGCCCAGGATAGCTCCATTTAGGGCAATATTCTCGCGTCCGGTCAGCTCTGGATGGAAACCCGTGCCTACCTCTAGAAGGGACCCCACCCGCCCGTGAATCTCGGCGAAGCCCTCGCTGGGCTCCGTGACGCGCGAAAGGATCTTGAGCAGGGTGCTCTTGCCGGCGCCGTTGCGCCCGATTACGCCCAGCACCTCGCCTTTGCGCACCTCAAATGAGACACCGCTCAGCGCCCAGATGGTATCGTTGGTGTTGCCTGACCCGCCGCGCAGCATGCGCACGGGACGCTTGACCACCTCCACTAGGGTGTCGCGCAGCGTCCGGTAGCGGTCTATCTGCGCACCAATCACGTATTGCTTGCCAAGGTTTTCTACGCGGATTGCAATGTCACTCATACAGGTTCTCTGTTCCCTTTACACCATATCGGCGAACGTCCGCTCCATGCGGCGAAAGTAGTACATTCCGGTGATCAGCAAGACCAACGAGATGACCACCGATAATATCATCTGCGGACCAGGGGCTGTCTCCGTGCCCAGCAAAGCCCAGCGGAAGCCCTCAACCACACCCACCATGGGATTGAGGGCGTATATCATGCGCCACTGCTCCGGGACGACGCTGGAGGAATACGCCACTGGCGTGACAAGCACCCAAAGTTGCGTCAGGAAGGGCAGGATGTAGTTCACATCGCGATAGAGTACATTCAGGGCTGAAAGCCACAGGCCAAAACCTAACGCCGTGATTAGCGCCAGCACCAGGAACAAAGGCAGCGTCCAGATATTTGCGGTGGGAGCGTAGCCGTAATAGACCATCATGAGGATCAAGATGGCGAATTGGATCAAGAAATCCACCACGCCGCCTAGCACAGACGCAAGAGGGATGATCAACCTGGGGAAATAGACCTTGGTGATCATGTTACGGTTGGAGAGCATCGATCGTCCCGCGTCATTAAGCGCTTTGGAGAAGAGCCCCCAGGGCAGCAGGGCAGCGAAGGTGAAGATTGGGCGGGGTATGCCTTCCGTGGGCATCTTGGCAAAGTTGCCGAAAATCACTCCTAGAACGATCATGTTGATCAACGGTTGCAAGATAGCCCAGCCCGCCCCCAGCACGGTCTGTTTGTAGCGCACCTTGATATCTCGCCAAGTGAGGAAGTAGATCAGCTCGCGGTAGAGCCAAAGGTCGCGCAGGTTAAGCGCCGACCAGCCCTGCGACGGGCGCAGGACAATGACCTCTTCGGTTATTGCTGTTTGTGATATCTCTGCCATAACACATTCCGTGAAGAAGGGGATAAGGGATAAGGGATAGGGGAAACTGATCCCCTATCCCTTATCCCTTGTTTTTTCGGTACCATTCAATTGTCCTGCGCAACCCTTCCTCGAAGGGCATTTGCGCCCGGAAGCCGAAGTGTTTCTCGGCGCGGGTCACATCCAGGGCGCGGCGTGGTTGCCCATTGGGCTTGCTGGTATCCCAGACAAACTCACCTGTGTAGCTGGTCAGGCGGGCAATCAGGTGAGCCAGGTCTTTGATGCTGATCTCCATGCCCGAGCCCAAGTTGACAGGCTCGGCGCTGTCATAGCGCTCAGTTGCCAGCAGGATGCCTTCGCAGGCGTCCTCCACGTAGAGGAACTCTCGAGTGGGTGAGCCGTCGCCCCAAAGCACCACCTGCCGGTCGCCGCGTTCCTGGGCTTCGATAAATTTACGGATTAAAGCCGGGATGACGTGCGAGGTTTGCAAGTCGAAGTTGTCGCGCGGGCCGTACAGGTTGACCGGCAGCAGGTAGATGGCGTTGAAGCCATATTGCTCGCGGTAAGCCTGTGCCTGCACCAACAGCATTTTCTTGGCTAGGCCATACGGTGCGTTGGTTTCCTCTGGGTAGCCGTCCCATAAGTTCTCCTCCCGAAAAGGCATGGGAGTGAATTTTGGGTAGGCGCAAATGGTGCCAATGGCGACAAACTTATCGATATGACGAATCCAGGCCTCATGCATCAACTGCACCCCCATCATCAGATTGATGTAGAAAAAATCGGCGGGTCTGGAACGGTTTGCGCCGATGCCGCCTGCTAGGGCTGCCAGGTGGATCACGATGGTTTGAAGGTTTGAGGCTGTTGGTAGAAGGTAATCATCGTACATGCGGCGGATGTCAGCGATGTCCACCAGGTTATACTGCTCAACCCGCGGGATCAGCACCTCCGCCGCGCCGCGCACCTTCAACTTTTCTACCAAAAAAGAGCCCAAGAAGCCTGCTCCACCGGTAACGATTACACGTTTATTTAACCAATAATTTGAAGATTGAATGTCAGACATCAGAATTTACTCCCTCGTCACGGATGCGGCGAGCGCTTGTATAATTTTCATTGAACGATAAATTGGGCATTGCGGTAGCGCGGATTCTGCGGGTCTGGGATCAGCCCGGTGCGCAAGGCGTGCAAGACCTCGCGCACGCCATCATCCAAGGTGTACGCGGCTTCGAAGCCCAGCTTGGACTGCACTTTCTCAAACGAGACGGAAATATCGCGCATATCTCCGCCAAAAGTCATATCTTTATATCGCACCACAGTCTCAGGCAGGCGTTTCAAGATCAGCGAGACAACCTGGTCTTTGGTGGCGTTGCCGCCTTTTGTGCCCAGATTGTAGACCTGACCGCGAATATCTGCCTCAGGGGCTTTCAGACCCAGCAAGATGCCGCGCACGGCATCTCGAATGTGCATAAAGGAACGCGAATACCCGCGCTGGTAAATGAGCAACTCGCGCCGGGTATAGGCCTCGAGGATAAACTGGTTGACGATCATGTCGAAGCGGGTGCGAGGAGATATTCCATACAACGTAGCCAGTCGGAAGATCAGCGGGGCACAGGGGTTGCTCGCCTGACCAAGTAGGTAGCGCTCAGCAGCGATCTTGGTCTCTGCATAAAGA